>NZ_JBEXYS010000015.1:0-58556 GCF_040631045.1 Streptomyces sp. NPDC005706
CCGAGGGTGTAGCCGAAGCCCGGCTCCAGCGGCTCGATCACGAACCGGGAGCGGAACTCGTCGACGACCTCTTCGGTCAACGAGGGACGCTGAGCGATCAGCATGTGTGATTCAGATCCTTCATTCGTGGACGCCCGCTATTTGACGCCCGACGGAAACCGCGCCCATGAGAAGCGCGGGTACTGCAAGGGTACGGGCGGTACGCCCCTTACGGAGCAGTACCGCCCGGACCCTGAAAGCAGCCTGGCCTCAGACGCGGCGGCGCTTCGGCGGGCGGCAGCCGTTGTGCGGGGTCGGGGTGACGTCCTGGATGGAGCCGACCTCGAGGCCCGTGGCCTGCAGGGAGCGGATCGCGGTCTCACGACCGGAGCCCGGGCCCTTGACGAACACGTCGACCTTGCGCATGCCGTGCTCCTGGGCGCGGCGGGCAGCCGACTCGGCGGCCATCTGCGCGGCGAACGGCGTGGACTTCCGGGAGCCCTTGAAGCCGACGTGGCCGGCGGAGGCCCAGGAGATCACGTTGCCCGACGGGTCCGTGATGGAGACGATCGTGTTGTTGAACGTGCTCTTGATGTGCGCGTGGCCGTGAGCGACGTTCTTCTTTTCCTTGCGGCGCACCTTCTTGGCAGCGCCCTGACGTCCCTTGGGGGGCATCTACAAACTCCTACGGGGAGGTGGTCGGTCCTACAGCGAAGACCGCTGATGAAGCGTTGTCCGCTGAGGACTACTTCTTGCCCGGCTTCTTCTTGCCGGCGATGGCGCGACGCGGGCCCTTGCGGGTACGAGCGTTCGTGCTGGTGCGCTGACCGCGGACGGGCAGACCACGACGGTGACGGAGACCCTGGTAGCAACCGATCTCGACCTTGCGGCGGATGTCGGCCTGGATCTCGCGACGGAGGTCACCCTCGGTCTTGATGTTGTTGTCGACGTACTCGCGGATCGCGACCAGCTGCTCTTCGGTCAGGTCACGGACGCGAGTGTTCGGGTCGATACCGGTCTCGGCCAGCGTCTGCTGGGAGAGGGTCCGGCCGATGCCGAACACGTAGGTGAGGGCGACCTCCACGCGCTTTTCGCGCGGGATGTCAACACCGGAAACGCGTGCCATTCAATGGCTCCTGGTGAATCTTCGGAGGTCTTCCGCAGAACCGGCTCCCAGCCCGCCGTACCAGGTACGGACCGGGTCCCCGGCCTCCGAACCGGGGGTGTCGAGTCTCAAGAGACTCGGGTTCTGCGTATGAACAAATTCAGCTTGCGTCGCGCGAATCTCTGCGATGGATGCAGAGGGATCGGTCCTGCGTCAGCCCTGGCGCTGCTTGTGGCGCGGGTTCTCGCAGATGACCATGACCCGACCGTGACGGCGGATCACCCTGCACTTGTCGCAGATCTTCTTGACGCTCGGCTTGACCTTCATTGGTGAGGTTCTCCGGGTCAGTGCCATCGCTCCGGGAGGCCCGAAGCGCGGGCAAGATCTACTTGTACCGGTAGACGATCCGGCCACGCGTCAGGTCGTACGGAGACAGCTCCACCACGACCCGGTCGTCAGGGAGGATGCGGATGTAGTGCATACGCATCTTGCCGCTGATGTGTGCCAGGACCTGGTGGCCGTTCTGGAGCTCGACCTTGAACATGGCGTTCGGCAGAGACTCGACGACAGTGCCCTCGATCTCGATGGCACCTTGCTTCTTGGCCACGCTTCGCCCTTCGAATCGACTACCTTGATCGACTCTCTTTTCGCCCCGGGGGGGCGACTGGCGAGCGCATGCGGACATGCGGGTGCACGAGAGCCGACGAGTCAGTCTACGTCAGCGCACCCGGAAACACGAATCGAGGAAGTCTGCCCCATGCCGGTGATCCCTACTCCAGGGGATCGCGGAGGCGGCGGCCGCGGCCCGGGGGCGGCGACCCGTCGGCCGGCGTCGCGGCCCGGCCGCGCCGTCAGGCGAGCGGGTCGGGCGCGGTGGTGATGCCGAACTCGGCCAGCTTGGCCTTGCCGCCGTCGGGGGCCGTCAGGACCAGCGGGCCCTGCTCGGTCAGGGCGACCGAGTGCTCCCAGTGGGAGGACCAGGTGCCGTCCGTGGTGATCACGGTCCAGTCGTCGGACAGGACCTCCGTGCGGGGGGTGCCGAGGGAGACCATGGGCTCGATCGCGAGGCAGAAGCCGGGGACCAGCTTGGGGCCCTTGCCGCGACGGCGGTCGACGTAGTTCAGCAGATGCGGGTCCATGTGCATCTCGGTGCCGATGCCGTGACCGCCGTAGTCCTCGATGATCCCGTACTTGCCGCCGCCCGGCTTCGGCTGGCGGCGGATGTACGTCTCGATGGCACGGGAGACGTCGACCAGCCGGTTGCCCTGCTTCATGGCCGCGATGCCGGCCCACATCGACTCCTCCGTCACCCGGGAGAGCTCGATCAGCTCCGGGGCGTGACCGGAGCCCACGAAGGCCGTGTAGGCGGCGTCACCGTGCCAGCCGTCGACGATCGCGCCGCAGTCGATGGAGATGATGTCGCCGTCCTTGAGGACGACGTCCTCGGACGGGATGCCGTGGACGACCACGTCGTTCACCGAGGTGCAGATGGTCGCGGGGAAACCGCCGTAGCCGAGGAAGTTCGACTTCGCGCCGTGCTCGGCGAGCACCTTGCGGGCCACCTCGTCCAGATCCCTGGTGCTGGCACCGGGCACCGCGGCCTCCCGGGTGGCCGCGTGGATGGCGGCGACGACCAGCCCCGCCGCACGCATCTTGGCGATCTGCTCGGGGCTCTTGATCTGCACCATGGGGGCCTGCGCTCTCCATCACTCACGTCGGCTGGGTTACGTACACAACACTACGGCCGCGACGCCCGTGAGGGCGCCGCGGCCGGAAGGACCGCGATCTACTTGTTCTCGGCCTTCTCGCGCTTCAGCGCCTCCAGCGCCCGCTCGGTGATCTCGTCCACCGGACCCAGCGAGGAGATCGTGCGGACCAGGCCCTGCGACTTGTAGTAGTCGATGATCGGCTCGGTCTGCGTGTGGTAGACCTCCAGCCGCGTGCGGACGGTCTCCTCGGAGTCGTCGTCGCGCTGGTACAGCTCACCGCCGCAGACGTCGCAGACGCCTTCCTGCTTGGCCGGGCTGTACGTCACGTGGAAGACGTGGGACGAGTCGTTGCGGCAGATGCGCCGGCCGGCGATCCGCTTGACGACCTCCTCCTCCGGGACCTCGAGGTCCAGGACGGCGTCCAGCTTGATGCCCTCGGACTCCAGCAGCGCGTCGAGCGCCTCGGCCTGCGAGACGTTCCGCGGGAAGCCGTCCAGCAGGAAGCCGTTCTCCGCGTCGGGCTGCTCCATGCGGTCCTTGGCCATCGCGATGGTGACCTCGTCGGGTACGAGGTTCCCCGCGTCCATGTAGGACTTCGCGAGCTTGCCCAGCTCGGTCTGCTGGCTGATGTTTGCGCGGAACAGGTCGCCCGTCGAGATGTGCGGGATGCCCAGCTTCTCGGCGAGTCGGACGGCTTGCGTTCCCTTACCGGCACCCGGCGGCCCGACGAGGACGATACGCATCAGCGGAGGAACCCTTCGTAATTGCGCTGCTGAAGCTGGCTCTCGATCTGCTTCACCGTCTCGAGACCGACACCCACGATGATGAGGATGCTGGTCCCGCCGAACGGGAAGTTCTGGCTTGCCCCGAAGCCCACCAACGCCATTGTCGGTACGAGAGCGATCAGACCCAGATACAGCGAACCCGGCCAGGTGATCCGGTTGAGCACGTAGCTGAGGTACTCAGCGGTCGGTCGGCCAGCCCGGATGCCCGGGATGAAGCCACCATACTTCTTCATGTTGTCGGCGACTTCCTCGGGGTTGAAGGAGATCGCCACGTAGAAGAACGCGAAGAATACGATGAGCAAGAAGTACGAAGCGATGTAAATCGGGTGGTCGCCCTTGGTCAGGTTCTGCTCGACCCAGGTCTTCCAGCCCGACTTGCCCCCCGCGAACTGGGCGAGCAGCGCCGGAATGTACAGCAGCGACGAGGCGAAGATGACGGGAATCACACCCGCCTGGTTCACCTTGAGCGGGATGTACGTGGACGTACCGCCGTAGGAACGGCGCCCGATCATGCGCTTCGCGTACTGCACCGGGATGCGGCGCTGGGCCTGCTCGACGAAGACCACCAGCGCGACCATGACCAGGCCGACCAGGATGACGGTGCTGAACTCGATCCAGCCGCCGGCCAGGGTGCCCTGCTTCTTGATGGCCCACAGCGCGGACGGGAAGGTCGCGGCGATCGAGATGAACATCAGGATCGACATGCCGTTGCCGATGCCGCGGTCGGTGATCAGCTCACCGAGCCACATGACGACGGCCGTGCCGGCCGTCATGCAGATGACCATCGTGATGGTGGTGAAGATCGACTGGTTGGGGACGATCTGGCCGCCCACCGAGCACCGGCCGAACAGGGCGCCGCTGCGCGCGGTGGCGACGAGACCCGTGCCCTGAAGGATGGCGAGCGCCACGGTCAGGTAACGGGTGTACTGCGTGATCTTCGCGGTACCCGCCTGGCCTTCCTTCTTCAGGGCCTCCAGCCGCGGGATGACCACGGTCAGCAGCTGCAGAATGATGCTCGCCGTGATGTACGGCATGATGCCGAGCGCGAAGATCGTGATCTGGAGCAGCGCGCCACCGCTGAACATGTTGACGAGACCGAAGAGGCCCTGATTGCCGGACGCCTCTTTCACGCACGTCTGGACGGCCTTGTAGTTGACGCCGGGGATCGGGATGTGGGTACCGACCCGGTAGACCACGATGATTGCCAGCGTGAAGAGCAGCTTCTTGCGCAGGTCGGGCGTCCTGAACGCCCGGGCGAACGCGGTGAGCACGGTGCCTCCTGCGACCCCCGCGCAACTGCGTCAAGGGTGACGGTCTTGAGGTTCGACGAATGAATAACGGCCAACTGCCGCTCAGAGTGCCCCATGGGAGGCACCCAGTGAAAGTGGACAGTGCAGGCCACCTTACCGGCGAGACCACTGCCCTTGGAACGACCGACCGGGGATACCCCTTTTGTGGAGTATCCCCGGTCGGGTCGTTCACGTCATCGAGGAGCCTGAGGGACTCAGACCAGCTCGGTGACCGTACCGCCGGCGGCGGTGATCTTCTCCTTGGCGGAGCCGGAGACGGCGTCGACCGTCACCTGCAGCGCCACGGAGACCTCGCCCTGGCCCAGGACCTTGACAAGGCTGTTCTTGCGAACGGCACCCTTGGCCACCAGACCCTCGACGGTGACCTCGCCACCCTCGGGGTAGAGCGCGGCCAGCTTGTCGAGGTTCACGACCTGGTACTCGGTCTTGAACGGGTTCTTGAAGCCCTTCAGCTTCGGGAGGCGCATGTGGAGGGGCATCTGGCCACCCTCGAAGCGCTCCGGAACCTGGTAACGGGCCTTGGTGCCCTTGGTACCACGACCGGCCGTCTTACCCTTCGACGCCTCACCACGACCCACACGGGTCTTGGCGGTCTTGGCGCCCGGGGCGGGACGGAGGTTGTGGATCTTGAGCGGGTTCTGCTCCGCCATGATCAGTCGACCTCCTCGACCGTCACGAGGTGGCGGACGGTGTGCACCATGCCGCGGAACTCGGGGCGGTCCTCCTTGACGACCTGCGTGTTGATTCCCTTGAGACCAAGGGAGCGCAGGGTGTCACGGTGGTTCTGCTTGCTGCCGATGTAGGACTTGACCTGCGTGATCTTGAGCTGAGCCATCACGCACCCGCCCCGGCACGCGCACGCAGCAGGGCCGCGGGAGCGACGTCCTCGAGCGGCAGACCGCGGCGGGCCGCGACCTCCTCGGGACGCTGCAGGCCCTTGAGGGCCGCCACGGTGGCGTGCACGATGTTGATCGCGTTGTCGGAGCCGAGCGACTTCGACAGGATGTCGTGGATACCGGCGCACTCGAGCACGGCACGCACCGGACCACCGGCGATAACGCCGGTACCGGGGGACGCGGGCTTGAGCAGCACGACGCCGGCAGCCTTCTCACCCTGGATCGGGTGCGGGATGGTGCCCTGGATGCGGGGGACCTTGAAGAAGTGCTTCTTGGCCTCCTCAACACCCTTGGCGATGGCGGCCGGCACCTCCTTGGCCTTGCCGTATCCGACACCCACGGTGCCGTCACCATCGCCCACCACGACCAGCGCGGTGAAGCTGAAGCGACGACCACCCTTCACAACCTTGGCGACGCGGTTGATCGCGACGACGCGCTCAACGTACGCGGTCTTCTCGGCGGCAGCAGCGCCGCCGTCACGGCCCTTCCGGTCCCGCCGCTCGCCGCCACCGGCACCGCCACCGCGGCGCTGGGGTCCAGCCATTGGAATTACCTCTCTTCGTTTCCGCTAGCTACGGCAGGCTCAGAACTTGAGCCCGGCTTCGCGGGCGGCGTCCGCCAGGGCGGCGATGCGCCCGGCGTACTGGTTGCCACCACGGTCGAACACGACAGCCTCGACACCGGCGGCCTTGGCACGCTCGGCGACCAGGGCGCCGACCTGCTTGGCCTGCGAGGACTTGTCGCCCTCGCCGCCGCGGACGGACGCGTCCAGGGTGGACGCGGACGCCAGGGTGTGGCCCTTGAGGTCGTCGATCACCTGCGCCACGATGTGGCGGTTGGAGCGGGTCACGACCAGACGCGGACGCTCCGCCGTACCGGAGAGGTTCTTGCGAATCCGGATGTGGCGGCGCTTGATCGCGGCGCGCTTGTAGGCGTCGCCCTTGAGGATCTTCTGTCCGTATGCCATGGCTTACTTACCCGCCTTTCCGACCTTGCGGCGGATGACTTCGCCCTCGTACTTGACGCCCTTGGCCTTGTACGGGTCGGGCTTGCGCAGCTTGCGGATGTTGGCCGCAACCTCGCCGACCTTCTGCTTGTCGATGCCCTCGACCTGGAAGCGGGTCGGGGAGTCCACCTTGAAGGTGATTCCCTCGGGCGCCTCGACGACGATCGGGTGGCTGTAGCCGAGCGCGAACTCGAGGTTCGAGCCCTTGGCCGTCACGCGGTAACCGACACCGCTGATTTCGAGCTTCTTCACGTAACCCTGGGTCACGCCGGTGATCATGTTCGCCACCAGCGTGCGGGACAGGCCGTGCAGGGCCTTGTTCTGACGCTCGTCGTTCGGACGGCTGACGTTCAGCACGCCGTCCTCACCCTTGACGATGTCGATCGGCGCGACAACGGTGTGGGTCAGCGTGCCCTTGGGGCCCTTGACCGAGACCGTACGGCCGTCGATGGTGACGTCCACGCCGGCGGGAACCGTGATGGGGAGCTTGCCAATACGCGACATAGCTGTTTCCTCCGTTCCCTTCCGCTACCAGACGTAGGCGAGGACTTCCCCACCCACGCCCTTCTTGCCGGCCTGCTTGTCGGTGAGGAGCCCGTGCGACGTGGAGATGATCGCCACGCCCAGGCCGCCGAGCACCTTCGGCAGGTTGGTGGACTTCGCGTAAACCCGGAGACCGGGCTTGGAGATCCGCTTGATGCCCGCGATGGAGCGCTCACGGTTCGGGCCGAACTTCAGCTCGAGAACGAGGTTCTTGCCGACCTCGGCGTCCTCGACCTTCCAGCCCGTGATGAAGCCCTCCTGCTGGAGGATCTCCGCGATGTGAGACTTGATCTTCGATGCCGGCATCGTCACGGAGTCGTGGTATGCCGAGTTCGCGTTCCGCAGACGCGTAAGCATGTCTGCGATCGGATCAGTCATGGTCATGAATTGGCCTTCGGCCTCTCTCGCCGGGGTTTCCTGGTGCGCCATCCCTCTCCCCGATCCGAGACGGGACGGGTGCGGCGCGGTGGACCTACGGCGTAGTAAGTCGTAAGGGCGCGGCAGACGCCCAACTCCACAAGCCTACGGCACGTGGAGAAGGGCTTCTGCCGACCCAGATGCTTACCGAGAGCTTCAGGAATCCCCTATTACAGGGATTACCAGGAGCTCTTGGTCACGCCCGGCAGCTCGCCACGGTGAGCCATCTCACGAAGGCACACGCGGCACAGGCCGAACTTGCGGTACACGGAGTGCGGGCGGCCGCAGCGCTGGCAGCGGGTGTAGCCACGCACACCGAACTTGGGCTTGCGAGCAGCCTTAGCGATCAGAGCCTTCTTCGCCATCTCGCTCACGCCTCCTTGAACGGGAAGCCGAGGTGACGAAGGAGCGCACGGCCCTCAGCGTCGTTGGTCGCCGTGGTCACCACGGTGATGTCCATACCCCGGGTGCGGTCGATCTTGTCCTGGTCGATCTCGTGGAACATGACCTGCTCCGTGAGACCGAAGGTGTAGTTGCCACGGCCGTCGAACTGCTTGGGGGACAGGCCGCGGAAGTCGCGGATGCGCGGCAGCGCGAGCGACAGGGTGCGGTCCAGGAACTCCCACATGCGGTCGCCACGAAGCGTGACGTGGGCACCGATCGGCTGGCCCTCACGCAGCTTGAACTGCGCGATGGACTTGCGAGCCTTGGTGACCTGCGGCTTCTGGCCGGTGATCGTGGTGAGGTCGCGGATGGCGCCCTCGATCAGCTTGGAGTCGCGGGCGGCGTCGCCCACACCCATGTTGACCACGATCTTGACGAGACCGGGGATCTGCATGACGTTCTCGTACTTGAACTCGTCACGCAGCTTGCCCGCGATCTCCTCGCGGTACTTCTGCTTCAGGCGCGGAGTGGTGGTGGTAGCCATCAGATGTCCTCACCCGTCCGCTTGGCAACGCGGATCTTGTTGCCCTCATCGTCGAAGCGGTAACCGACACGCGTGACGACCTTCTGGCCGTCCTTCTCAACGACCAGCTGGACGTTGGAGACGTGGATCGGCGCCTCGGTGGTGACGATGCCGCCGGCCTGCGAACCGCCAGCGGTCGGACCGGCCTTGGTGTGCTTCTTGACCCGGTTGACACCCTCGACCAGGACACGCTCGTCGCGCGGGTAAGCGGCAATGACCTTGCCCTGCTTGCCCTTGTCCTTGCCGGTGATGACCTGGACCAGGTCGCCCTTCTTGATCTTCATGCTTACAGCACCTCCGGCGCGAGCGAGATGATCTTCATGAACTTCTTCTCGCGCAGCTCACGGCCGACCGGGCCGAAGATACGGGTGCCGCGAGGGTCGCCGTCGTTCTTCAGAATGACGGCGGCGTTCTCGTCGAAGCGGATGTACGAGCCGTCCGGACGGCGGCGCTCCTTGACGGTGCGAACGATGACGGCCTTGACGACGTCACCCTTCTTCACGTTGCCACCGGGGATCGCGTCCTTGACGGTGGCGACGATGACGTCACCGATGCCCGCGTAGCGGCGACCGGAGCCACCGAGCACACGGATGCAAAGGATTTCCTTCGCACCAGTGTTGTCGGCGACGCGCAGTCGCGACTCCTGCTGGATCACGTCTATCTCCTGTTTGTCTGCCGGTTCCCCGGGAGCCGCTCAGCGGAGCGGCTCCCGGAGCCTGGCGGAACTGTCCTGCGAGGGATGCCCCGCAGGAACGTACTTTTGCAACTCCCTTGCGGGAATTACCTACTTGGCCTTCTCGAGGATCTCGACGACGCGCCAGCGCTTCGTCGCGGACAGCGGCCGGGTCTCCATGAGGAGGACGCGGTCGCCGACGCCCGCGGCGTTCTGCTCGTCGTGAGCCTTGAGCTTGTTGGTACGGCGGATGACCTTGCCGTACAGCGCGTGCTTGACGCGGTCCTCGACAGCGACGACGACGGTCTTGTCCATCTTGTCGCTGACGACGAGACCCTCACGGGTCTTGCGGAAGCCGCGGGCCTCTGCAGTCTGCTCAGTCACGTTGCTCTCACTCATCAGGCGCTCTCCACCGTCTCGATGCCCAGCTCGCGCTCACGCATCAGGGTGTAGATCCGCGCGATGTCCTTACGGACGGCCTTCAGCCGGCCGTGGTTCTCGAGCTGACCGGTCGCCGCCTGGAAGCGGAGATTGAACAGCTCTTCCTTGGCCTCGCGGAGCTTACCCAGAAGCTCCTCGTTGCCCAGCTCGCGCAGCTCGGACGCCTTGGTACCGGCCGACATCACGCTTCACCTGCCTCGCGCTTGACGATCCGGCACTTCATCGGCAGCTTGTGGGCCGCACGAAGCAGCGCCTCACGGGCGATCTTCTCGTTGGGGTACGACAGCTCGAACATCACGCGTCCGGGCTTGACGTTGGCGATCCACCACTCCGGAGAACCCTTACCGGAACCCATGCGGGTCTCGGCAGGCTTCTTGGTGAGGGGACGGTCCGGGTAGATGTTGATCCAGACCTTGCCACCACGCTTGATGTGACGCGTCATGGCGATACGAGCGGCCTCGATCTGGCGGTTCGTCACATACGCCGGGGTGAGCGCCTGGATGCCGTACTCGCCGAACGCAACCTGCGTGCCGCCCTTGGCAGCGCCGCTGCGCTTCGGGTGGTGCTGCTTGCGGTGCTTGACCCTACGGGGGATCAGCATTTCGGTCAGGCCTCCGTTCCGGTGCTCTCAGCCGGAGCGGCGGCGGGAGCCTCGGCCTTGGGGGCCTCGGCGCCGGCAGCCTGCTGCGGCTTACGACCGCGCCGCTCGCCACCACGGCCACCACGGGCCGGGCGGTCGGCACCGCCACGGGCCGGGCGGTTACCCGCACGGGCCGCAGCGTTCTCGGCGCGGACCTCGGCGATGTTCTTGACGTCGCCCTTGTAGATCCAGACCTTCACGCCGATGCGGCCGAAGGTCGTCTTGGCCTCGAAGAAGCCGTAGTCCACGTTCGCACGGAGCGTGTGCAGGGGCACGCGGCCCTCGCGGTAGAACTCCGAGCGGGACATCTCGGCGCCGCCGAGGCGGCCGCCGCACTGGATCTTGATGCCCTTGGCGCCGGCCTTCATCGCCGACTGCATGCTCTTACGCATGGCGCGGCGGAAGGAGACGCGGGAGGAAAGCTGCTCGGCAACGGCCTGGGCAACCAGCTGAGCGTCGGTCTCGGGGTTCTTGACCTCGAGGATGTTCAGCTGGACCTGCTTGCCCGTGAGCTTCTCGAGGTCACCGCGGATGCGGTCGGCCTCGGCGCCACGGCGGCCGATGACGATGCCCGGACGAGCGGTGTGGATGTCCACCCGCACGCGGTCACGGGTGCGCTCGATCTCAACCTTCGAGATGCCGGCGCGCTCCATGCCGGACGTCATCATCCGACGGATGGCGACGTCTTCCTTGACGTAGTCCTTGTACAGCTTGTCGGCGTACCAACGCGACTTGAAGTCGGTCGTGACACCGAGCCGGAACCCATGCGGGTTAACCTTCTGGCCCATTACCGGGTTCCTTCCTTGCTGCTGACGACCACGGTGATGTGGCTGGTCCGCTTGCGGATCCGGTAGGCACGGCCCTGGGCACGCGGCCGGAACCGCTTCAGGGTCGGGCCCTCGTCGACGTACGCCTCAGAGATGAAGAGGCTGTCGGCGTCGGTGTGGTCGTAGTTGTGCGCGGCGTTGGCGATGGCGCTGTCGAGCACCTTGCCGACGGGCACTGAGGCGGCCTGCGGAGCGAATCGCAGGACCGCCTGAGCCTCCGTGGCGTCCATGCCACGGATAAGGTCCACCACGCGGCGGGCCTTCATGGGCGTAACGCGGATGTACCGCGCCTGGGCCCTGGCTTCCATGGTTGTCCCTCTCAGTTACTTACGTGTCTGAATGCGATCCGCGTTTAGCGGCGCTTCGACTTCCGGTCGTCCTTGACGTGACCCCGGAAGGTGCGCGTCGGCGAGAACTCGCCGAGCTTGTGGCCGACCATCGACTCGGTGACGAACACCGGGATGTGGGTCTTGCCGTTGTGCACCGCGAGCGTGTGGCCCAGCATGGCCGGGACGATCATGGAGCGACGGGACCAGGTCTTGATGACGTTCTTGGTGCCGGCTTCGTTCTGGGCGTCCACCTTCTTGATCAGGTGGTCGTCGACGAAGGGCCCCTTCTTCAGGCTACGAGGCATCTCAACCCGTCCTTAGCGCTTCTTGTTCGTCTTGCGGCGGCGGACGATGTACTTGTTCGACGCCTTCTTGGGCGAACGAGTACGGCCTTCCTTCTTGCCCCACGGGGACACAGGGTGGCGGCCACCGGAGGTCCGGCCCTCACCACCACCGTGCGGGTGGTCGACCGGGTTCATGACGACACCACGGACGGTCGGGCGAACGCCCAGCCACCGCTTACGGCCGGCCTTGCCCCAGTTGATGTTGCTCTGCTCGGCGTTGCCGACCTCACCGATGGTGGCGCGGCAGCGGACGTCGACCAGGCGGATCTCACCGGACGGCATGCGGAGGTGGGCCATCGAGCCCTCCTTCGCGAGCAGCTGCACGGAGGCACCGGCGGAGCGGGCGAACTTGGCACCGCCACCGGGACGGAGCTCGATCGCGTGGATCGTGGTACCGACCGGGATGTTGCGGAGGGCCAGGTTGTTGCCCGGCTTGATGTCGGCCCCGGGACCGTTCTCGACACGGTCACCCTGCTGCAGGTTGCGCGGGGCGAGGATGTAGCGCTTCTCGCCGTCGGCGTAGTGCAGCAGCGCGATGCGCGCGGTGCGGTTGGGGTCGTACTCGATGTGCGCGACCTTCGCCGGCACGCCGTCCTTGTCGTGACGACGGAAGTCGATCACTCGGTAGGCGCGCTTGTGTCCGCCACCCTGGTGGCGAACGGTCACACGACCGGCGTTGTTACGGCCGCCCTTGCTGTGCAGGGGGCGGACCAGCGACTTCTCCGGCGTGGACCGCGTGACCTCGACGAAGTCGGCGACGCTGGCGCCACGACGGCCCGGCGTAGTCGGCTTGTACTTGCGGATTCCCATTTCTCAGTCCTCGTCCGATATCGGACGATCCGACCCGCTTACGCGGTCGGACCGCCGAAGATGTCGATACGGTCGCCCTCGGCGAGGGTCACGATCGCGCGCTTGGTCGCCGCGCGCTGGCCGAAGCCGGTGCGGGTCCGCTTGCGCTTGCCCTGGCGGTTGATCGTGTTGACCCCGGTGACCTTGACGTCGAAGACCGCCTGGACGGCCTGCTTGATCTGGGTCTTGTTGGCGTTCGGGTCGACGATGAACGTGTACTTGTTGTCGTCGATGAGCGCGTAGCTCTTCTCCGAGACGACCGGCTTCAGCAGGACGTCACGGGGGTCCGTGTACGACTTGCTCAGCGGGGTCTCGACAGTGTTCTTGCCCTCGGTGGCGTGGCGCTTCGCCTTGGCGACGCGCGCGGCCTTGGCGGCCTTGGCGGCCTTCGAGGCGATGCTCGGGTGACGCGTAGCCATCAGGCTTCGCTCCCTTCGGTGTCAGCGGCCTTGGGGCCAGACACGAAGGACTCGAACGCGGCCTGGGTGAAGACCACGTCGTCCGAGACGAGAACGTCGTACGTGTTCAGCTGGCCCGGCTCCAGGATGTGGACCTGGGGCAGGTTGCGGGCGGACAGCCACGCGGCCTCGTCGGCGCGGTCGACGACCAGGAGCAGGTTCTTGCGCTCCGAGATCTTGCCGAACAGCGTCTTGGCGGCCTTGGTGGAGGGGGTCTCGCCCGCGATCACGCCGGAGACGACGTGGATGCGGTTGTGGCGGGCCCGGTCGGTGAGGGCGTGGCGCAGGGCCGCGGCCTTCATCTTCTTCGGGGTCCGCTGCGAGTAGTCACGCGGCTGCGGGCCGTGGACGACGCCACCGCCGGCGAACTGCGGGGCGCGGGTCGAACCCTGACGGGCGCGGCCGGTGCCCTTCTGGCGGTACGGCTTCTTGCCGCCACCACGGACTTCACCGCGACGCTTGGTCTTGTGCGTGCCCTGGCGGGCAGCGGCGTTCTGCGCGACGACGACCTGGTGGATCAGCGGGATGCTGATCTTCTCCACGCCGAAGATCTCCGCGGGGAGCTCGACGCTACCGGTCTTCTCGCCCGCAGGCGAAAGGATGTCAACAGTGCTCATCGGTTACCTCAGGCCCCCTTGGCCGCGGTGCGGACCAGGACGAGGCCGCCGTTCGGACCGGGAACCGCGCCCTTGATGAGCAGCAGACCCTTCTCCGCGTCAACGGCGTGGACGGTCAGGTTCTGGGTGGTGACCCGCTCGTTGCCCATGCGACCCGCCATGCGGAGGCCCTTGAACACGCGGCCCGGGGTGGCGCAGCCACCGATGGAACCGGGCGAGCGGTGCTTGCGCTGGGTGCCGTGTCCGGCGCCGAGGCCCTTGAAGTTGTGACGCTTCATGACACCGGCGAAGCCCTTGCCCTTGCTCTTGCCGGTCACGTCCACCTTGACGCCGGCCTCGAAGACCTCCGCGGAGATCTCCTGGCCCAGCGTGTACTCGGAGGCGTCCGCGGTGCGGATCTCGACGAGGTGGCGGCGGGGGGTGACGTCGGCCTTGGCGAAGTGACCCTTGAGGGGCTTGTTCACCTTGCGCGGGTCGATCTCGCCGAAAGCGATCTGGACGGACTCGTAGCCGTCGACATCGTTCGTACGGACCTGGGTGACGACATTGGGGCCGGCCTTGACGACGGTGACCGGAACAACACGGTTGTTCTCGTCCCACACCTGCGTCATGCCGAGCTTCTCGCCCAGGATGCCCTTGATCTGCTTAGCCATTCTCAGCTCACCGACCCTCAGAGCTTGATCTCGATGTCGACACCGGCCGGGAGGTCGAGTCGCATCAGAGAGTCAACGGTCTTGGGGGTGGGGTCGAGGATGTCGATCAGGCGCTTGTGCGTGCGCATCTCGAAGTGCTCGCGCGAGTCCTTGTACTTGTGCGGCGACTTGATGACGCAGTACACGTTCTTCTCAGTGGGCAGCGGCACCGGGCCCGCGACCGACGCACCAGTGCGGGTCACCGTCTCGACGATCTTCTTCGCCGAGGAGTCGATGACCTCGTGGTCGTAGGCCTTGAGCCGGATGCGGATCTTCTGTCCCGCCATGGCTACTCAGTAGTCCTGTCTCTTCAACGCTCTGGAACCCGGCGGATTCCTTCTGCTGCCTTGCCTCCTCCGACCCACGCGGTCGGGTGTGTCGCTCTTCCGCTGACACAGATGTCCCTTGTTCGAACATCCCTGCGGGGAATGCGACGGCCCTTCCGGAACCGCGGACCGGGGACCCAAGGCCCACCGGGTGCCTGGCCGGTGCCGCGCCCACACTTCCCGGAAGATTCCCGTACGTCCGCCCCAGTGCTGCCCGTGGGCAGTTAGGGCGACGAGTACTGTGGGACTCGCTTCCAGTCCTCCCGGCGGGAGGCGCGCAGCATCAACACTCGACCGAGCAACTCGGACAGTCTGCCATATGGGGCGGTGGGCTGGCCAATCGGGCGGAAGAGATTACCCGTGGAGTGACGCAGGTCAAACCCTGACGGGATCCGGGCCCTGGACGGCGCGTCCGGGAGCCGTCCTCAGCCGGCCGCGGGAGGGCTTGCCGGGACCACCGGGTGGTTGCGGCACCCGAACTCCCCGGCCGCCACGCGGGCCGAGTGCAGGAGGTACCGCAGGTGCGGGTCGGGCCCGGTGGCCCGGGTGAGCGTGTCGGTCATGGAGCCGGCGAGCGGCACCCCCGCCTCCTGGCCGGCGGGGGCACCGGGTACCCGGCACTTGACGTAGACGGAGTAGTCGTAGGTGCCGTCGTCCTTCCGCACCACCAGCTTGACGTCGGCGTTGACGTGGATCGGCTTCTCCTCGTCGTACACGTCCGACTTCTCGCCGAACGGTGAGTCGAAAGGGAAGGTGGACGCGCCGAAGCTGATCGACAGACGGCTCGTGTGCCGCTCCTGACCACGGACCACGACCCGGCACAGCTCGGACTCCGCGAAGGACGGGAGCGCCTTGCTACCGGGTTTCCACGACCTGGCGTCGTCGTAGAAATCAGTCTTGGCGCTCTCGATGTCCTGCACATCGACCAGCCCGGTGTCACGCGGGCTGTTCTCCTTGACCCACTTCTCACCGGCCGAGCCGAGCAGGTCTTCGCAGGCCTTCCGAGTCCTGTCGCCGGTTCCGGCGCCCTCGGTGTCGCCGGAGCTGCACGCCGTCGACCCGAGCAGGAGGGTCACGAGCAGGGGTATGGCAGGAGAGAGCCGCATGTCGCCGGCCGCCTCAGTCTCTGGTGGCCGGGGCCGTGGTGGGCACCGACGGCTTGTTCTGGCAGTCGAGGGTGCGCACCATCACCCGTGTCGCGTGCAGCAGGTACGACATGTGCTCACGGTCCGACGTCCCCCTGGTCAGCGTGTCGGTCAGTACGCCCGCCAGCGGAGTCCGGGTCCCCTGCCGTTCAGGGGTGCCTTTGATCTTGCACTTCACGTACACCCCGTAGTGAGTGTCTCCGCGGTAGTCACTCACCTGGTGCAAGAACACGTCGGAATTCACCGGAGTGACCTTTCCATTACCGGCTCCCATCGGCGCATCGAAAGCCAGGGACGACGGACCGAACTCGAGCATCAGTCGCTTACTCACCGGGTATCGGGACCTCGACACCGTGCAGACTTCCGATTCCCAGTGCTGACCATCCGGGTCCCACGACTCCATCTGACGGCGGTACTGATCCCGGGCGCGCCCCAGTTTGTCGCCCTCCCAGTCGAGATCCCGCACCTGGTTCTTGGCCACATTCCCCTTGATCCACTTGACCCCGGATTCACCGAGGACGGCCGCGCAGCTATCAGCCGCCCGGTCCGGATTGTCTGTCTCCGCACTGCACGATGTGGCGGCCATGACCAGGGCAGCCAAAAGCAAAGAAGCGGGAATCGGTCTGATCATCAGTATCCTCGAACGTCCTTGGTGTCAGTGCGCGCACGACCCCGGTTATAGGCGTCCTCCGCCTCAGTCGACAGATCCCAGATCTCGTCGTCGGACTTGCCGTTCGACTGGGCGTAGTTCAGAAGCGGCGCCATAGCATTCTGCTGGCCGACCGATCTGGCCTTGTCAATGCCCTCGAGCGCCTTGTCGGTGTTGTCGTACTCGTTTTCCTTGAGCCAGTCGAGAGTCTGGTTCGCCATGTGCGTCTCCGCCGCTCCTCCTCCCGCCTCGAAGGCAAGAGGAACGGCGATCGCCGCCGCCGCACCGACGGGAACGACAACCTCCGAAGCAACCCCCACCGCAGTACCGATCACCGCGCCGGCGGCAAAGTCCCGCCACGCCCCCTGTTTCTCCAGCTCCCTGTTGGCGGCTTCCTTCTGATCGGCGAACTCATGACCGATACTCTCGAAGCGTGCCTGGTCGAGCATTCCGTGCATCATGATGCTGTGCATGGCAACACGCTTCACATCACCGTCGTCACCCTGGGCGGCCATGAGACTGGTTCCATACGTCTGCTGTGCCGCAGAGAGAGTGTTGTAGGCGTCCTCGTCGCCGGCGACAGCCCGAAGGAAGTTCGCAGTGGTCGATGCTTGGAAGTCGGCGAGATGAGCCCTCTCCATGCCGAAGCGCTCGTCGCGGCCATTTCCCATCTCGTTGCCGCCAAACGTAGCGACGGAATAATTGAGGCTGTCGATGTGACCTGCCGCCATCTTCGCCAGACTGCCACTTATACCCGGCTGCTTCTCAATGACGTCCGATGAGCTGTAGTTCTTCATGACCGTTCGCATCAGATCGGCCCGTTCCTCTTGGACGTGGATCTGCGCCTCGGTCTTCAGCGGGGGAATGTGGGGATCCTTCTCGTCATACGGATATCCCAGCGTGGCGGACTCCAGGGCGTGGCCCAGTTTGGCGTAACCGAGCGGTTTACCGTCGTCACTCACCGGCCACTGGCGGGCACCCTTCTCGTGGCCCGCCAAGTAGTCGAAGTTCGTCATCTTGCCGTCGCCCTGACCGGTGGATTCGCCGAAGAACTCAAGGGAGGCTTCCGGGTTGTGGCCGAGCGCGTCCATGAAGCCGGTGACGGGATCGTTGGGATGATCGGTGGGCGGGTAGTCGAGGCTGGTGGTGTCACGCCACGCGACCTTGGGATCCCCCGGGTAGTCGCGCTCGTACTTCACCATCGCCCGGCCGTAGTCGTCCAGGAAGCCCGAGTCGAATTTCCCCTTGTGCATGAGGCTGCTCATGACCTGGAAACCGTTCGGGCCCATGGGCATGGAAGGGTCGACCGGGAACGGCTTCGTGCCGGCCGCGATCATGTCCTTCTTCCATGCCTCCATGGCAGGGCCGTCGCCGTGGGTGGCGTTGGCCAGGGTCATGCTGAGGTTGTCCTGGACGTGCGCCAGCATCTTTGCCCTGTCGCCCTCGACAGCCCCGCCCGGCGGAGCCGCGAGGTCCCGCCAGAACTGGAGAGTGCCGTCCGCGCCCAAGCCGGTGGCGAAGGCTTCGCTGAAGCCGGGGTTGTCCCGCTGGTCCTCCAGTGTCCGGTTGAAGCGGGCGAGTTCGTCCTCGCTCCAATCGTCGACGTTCCCCTTGGCGATCTGCTTCTTCCAGTACTCGGCGTCCGCCCGGCCCTGCTCACGGTCCGCCTGCTTGACCGACCCTGGCCCCGTCTCGGTGAAGTCGTATTTGTTCTTCGCCAGGCCGCGCAGGGCCCGGGCCACGATCCGGTCGGTCTCGGTCGCTTCCCGCAGGATCCGGGTGATCCGCTGCCGAGCCGCGTCCAGTTCCTCGTCGCCCGGCTGGTGGATGCCCTTGCCGTCACCGGCCGCCGCACCGGAAGGGACCGAGGAGCTGACCTTGCCGTTGCCGCCGACATAGATGTTCTTCTTCGCGAGCTCGTCGATGGCCGCGCTCAGGTCCTTCTTGTGCCCGGTGAGGTCGGCGTGCGCGTCGCGCAGCAGCCCCAGGACGCTCTTCGCCTCGGCCGCCGCGTCGGCGAACTGCTTCGCCGTTTTGGCCACGAACTCACGGGAGACCGTCGCGTTGACGCCCTTCCAGTCCGCGGTGTTGGCCTTCTTCTCCAGATCTGACGCGCTGACGTCGCCGGCGCCTCCGGTTGTCAGCTTCTCCAGCCGGCCGGTCATGGTCTTCCAGTCGTCCACCGCGGTCTTCAGGGTGCCGAGACGCAGGTCGGTGAGCTCCTGGACGGTCAGGGTGTCCGCCGCCATGTGAATCAGTCCCCCGTTGTCGCTGTCGCTTCCGGTCGGCAACCTCGCGCGGCACTCGTCAGCGGAAGTAGTCGTTGATACGTGAGACCGTCATGAGCTGACCGTCCAGGTTCCGCATGCCGGTCCCGACGTGAGCTTCGTCCTTGGCGTGCTGCGCACGGCTGTAATCGAGGTGGTTGGAGATGTGGGCGCAGGCTTCGTTCAGGGTCTGCAGCTGCGTGTTCCACGCGTCGTGCACTTCGAGGAGTGCGGAGCCCATGTCCAGGCCGTCGTTGAAGAGGTCGTTGGACGCCGTGAACGTACTCGGCCGCGCGAAGTCGCCGTCCACGTGCAGTCGCTCGCGCAGGTCGTACGCCATGTTGCCGAGCCTGCCCAGCTCATCGTCATGCACGACGAGGTCGGGCTGTCCGCCGCCACCGCTCGCGTCGGCCGACAGTTGGTTGAGTTGCATCTGCGCAGGCCGCCTCTGAGATGCCTCGGTCTTGAGCTGCTCCCACTCGTCCCATGTCATCTGGCCCGCTACTCCCCCGTATCACGACAACTCGCACCATATGTAGCCCAGTTGGCCTCGATCATTCCTACCATCCCCTTACCGTGCACCCCTGCGACCGGCGTCACACGGACGGCATGTGCACGACTCCTTCACAGTTGCGGGAGTGCGCCCGCAAACCAGAGGGGCCCCTTACGGGGTACTGGCACCTAGTACTCCAGCCGTAGATCGTGATCTTCATGCCTGGTTCGCGGCTTGTCGGCGGTAGTGGCTGGCTTGGGCTCGAGCCTGATGGCGGCGTCGCCAGGCGGACCATCGTGCACGGGCCGGACGGCGAGCGTGGTGAACAGTCGCTGGATCTCGTTGCGAGTGAGCGGGATCAGCCCGTCCGGGGCGGGATGGCGGGCGCGTTCGTCGGCGCGGATGACGGCGAGGAAGGCGTGGGCGAGCATTGCGAGGGTGACCCAGCGAGACCACGAGGTGAAGCGGCGGACCTGGTGCTCGTCCAGTCCGGCCAGGCCCTTTCCAGACTGGAAGATCTCCTCCACCCGCCATCTGGACCCGGCGACCCGCACGAGCGTGGCCAAAGGCACCGGAGCTGGCGACCAGCAGCGGTAGTAGGCCCTTTCACCGGTGGTGCGGTTGCGGCGGATCAGCAGTTGGTGGCTGCCGGAGCGGGTTCGGCCAGGTCGATGACGGCCCAGTCGTAGAAGCGGTGCCCCTTGGCGCCGGGCCCCTGCCGACAGCTTCTGCCAGGCCCGCTTCGGCACCTTCACGGCCAGGGCATCTGCGCGGAACTTCCCCGCGCCGGTGGTGACTTCGTCCGAGCAGGCAACGGCGAGCACGTAGCCGACCTGGCGCTCTTCCAGCGCGGATCGCAGCTTGGGGTTGCCGCCGTAGACCTCGTCCCCCGCGACCCAGCCCACGCGGTGCCCGGCGTCAAGGAACCGGCCGATCATGCGGGCGGCCAGCTCCGGCTTGGTCGCGAAGACGGTGTCCTCGCCGAGTCCCGCCGCTCGGCAGCGGTCCGGGTCGCACGTCTACGAGCACGGGACGTACAGCTCGCGGTCGATCGCCGCATGTCCGCGGCGGCCTGCGTAGACGAGGTAGACAGCGACTTGCGCGTTTTCGATCCTCCCGGCCGTGCCGGTGTACTGGCGCTGGACACCGACGGTGTGCGTACCTTTCTTCACGTCCCCGGTCTCGTCGACGACCAGCACGGCATCGTCGTCGTGCATGTTCCAGCACGTACTCGCGCACGTCATCGCGTACCCGGTCGGCATCCCACTTGGCCCGGCCGAGCAGGTGCTGCATGCCGTCCGGGCCGGCCTGCCCGGCCCACTCGGCGATGCTCCAGCAGTTCTTGCGCGGCAGGTCCGACAGCAGCCCCATTACCAAGTCCCGCACCCAAAGCCGGGGTTCAACCCGCACGAACCGGCTCGCTATCCGGGACATCAGGACCTCGAACGCCTCTTGCCAGCGGGCAAGGGTCTACGCTGTGACCGACTTCGACGAGCGACGCCCGGTCGTGCCGCTGTCGGACGAGGAGTCATCCGGGTTTCAGGCGATGCAGGTCGTTGCGCCAGCGGGTGTCGACATCAGCGGCCTGGGCGTTGAAGTGGCAGTAGGCGCCCTGGAGGGATTGCCCTTCGAAGGAGTGCTGCGGTTCGCGTTCCCGCGTCCTGGCTTTACTCCGTGCACATGGCTGACCACCATGGCCCGGGACGACCTGATCGAGCTGGCGGGTGTGTTGTCTTCCGTGAAGCTCAGCGAGGTTGGAGAAGCCCTCCATGCCACTGGACAGAGGAGGGAGTGGACCCCGATGACGGCTGCCAGGTTCCACGAGATCAAAGATGCCCGCCGTCTCGAAGGACTCGAGTAGCGGACGCCTCTGCTACCCAGCTCGATCTCATCGACGACCGACGCCGGCCCCCTCTCCACCGCACTCCAGCAACAAGATCACGATCTACGGCTGGAGTACTAGGCGCAACCGAGCGCTTTTACTGTGGCCGGGAAGTAGGCGCGCATGAACTTCTCGATGTCGTTGCGGTGGGATTGGTCTGTCAGTTTCACCTGGGGGAGCTGGAAGGTAAGAGTAAAGTACCCACCAGCTTTGGTTTTGCAGACAGCTTGCGAAATCGCACCGTCAGTCCCGACAAGCGTTTTATAGGGGGCGCCATTCAAATAACGTGGCGCATTAACGCCGGAAACTTTTCCGGTATCTTTCGCCAGATACATGAGATCCGCTTCATCAGCGTCCCATGAGAATCGGAAGCGCATAGCCACGACATCCTGTACTAGGACGAGGCACGGAGCGGTAACCGCTTCAGAACGATCCACTCTGTCGTACTGACTCAACTTGCCAGTGGACGTCACGAGCGGGCGCGTGAGGTCGGGATCGACACGCGTTCCGCAGATTACTTCCGGAATTACCCGATCGGAGGATTCACCGCAGGAGACACTTACGGCCAGGAGTGGCAACACGACCAAGCCCACTGAGCGCCTGCACAGATGTGAGATCACTGTGGCTGCACTCCAGATACGCCCGTTGCGTGAGCCATACCGTCCTCGGCCGCCCCGCCGATCTCACTTTTAGCAGCATAGTCGAGAGTGCCGTCCCGTCTGTGCATCTTGGTCCATTCTCGGGCAAGCCCCATCAGTTGGCCGTTACGCGCATCAAAGGCGTCGATGTTTTTCTGAGATTGCTCCTCGTCCAACCGCTTCTGCTCGTCCGCCATCCACTTCCCCGTGACGTAATCGAACCCCTGCTGCACGTCATTGCTGACGACCGGGATGTAGCTGATCGCCTTGTCGAAGACCGGCTTCGCTTCGAAGGTGGCTGTTTTGGGGTCGCCCTGGGCCTGGATGCGGGCCTCTTCGAGGAAGCCGACGGTGCGGCCTGCGCGGAGCAGGGGTTCGGTGGACTTGGAGTGATCGTCGTGGATGCCCGAGACCATCGCCTGGTTCAAGCCGCCGTTGAGCGTGCCGTAGGCGTCCTTGTCCTTCGATACCTGCTTGGTCACCTCGAAGAGCTGGTCCTGGGGCAAAGGGGACTTGGCGATGTCGATTTCGCTCATCGAGGCGTGCACGGTCTCGCCGTGGTTGACCAGGATCGATGCCATGGGCTGCCGCAGGGACGGCGGGAATTTGTCGCCGCTGTCTGACAGGTGGCTGATCGCCGACCGGAGGATCGCGTCGTTCTGCTTGGTGTGGGGCACGTAGTGGGCGTGTCTGTCGGACGGGTCGATTCCCGTGGTCGCCGCCTGGAGCGCCCTGCCGAAGCCCGCTCGGTCGTCCGCGTCGAGGCCGGCCGCGTAGGTGCCGTTCTTGTCTCCCCCGTGCTCGTGCAGGACGACGTTCCAGTCCCGGTCCTTGACCAGGTACTTCATGCGGGCGTCCGAGCCGAGGTAGTCCGCGGCCGTGTGGGGGTCGTGGCTCATGATGTCCAGCGCGCCGTCCACCGGGTCGTTGGCGAACCAGCCGCCGTGCTTGCCGCTGTACTCGTGCTTCAGCTGCCAGATGCCCGGGTCCCGGCGCTCCGCCGCGATCATGTCGTCGGTCAGGTTCTCGAGCATCTTCGGCGCGTAGCCGTGGCCCTTGTGCATCAGGGTGACGAGGGACTGGTATCCCACCGCCTTGTCCATCCGTTCGCCCTGCGCGTCCGTGGCGTAGTGCTCGATGCCGGCGTGCCGCATGGAGGATCGCCAGTGCTTGTACCAGGGCGACTCCGTGTCCCTCGTCGCCGTCGCCACTGTGTCCGCGAGCCCCGACTCGATCGTCGAGTACGTGCCCGACCCCGGTCCGCCGCGCACGTGGATCAGGTCGTTGAGCTCGTTCGTCAGGGTGATCGTGCCCCCCGCGCCCAGGTCGTCCAGCAGGGTCCGGGAGAACGCCTCGTCGTCGGAGTTGTCGCGGAACGTCCGCTGCAGTTCGGTCAGTTCGCGTTGCGACAGGTGCTCTCCCCGGCTGAGCCTGCTGAGTGTCTCCTCCGCGGCCAGTGCCTCGTACTTCTCGATGTCCCCCAGCGCCCGGCCGTTGAATCCCCGGCCGCCGGCCAACGGGTCCGAGTCGACGACCACTGCCGCCAGAGCGGTCTCCACACCCGTGTCCGCGTCCGTCACGGCTCGTACCGCCGCGTCGACACGGTCCTGCCAGGACCGCACGGACGACTCGTCCGGTTCCTTCGCGTGCGCGGGGTCGGCGCTGACCCGGCCCCGGTCCGAGATCCGCATCCCGGCCGCCCGGGCCTCCTCGCGCGCCGCCGTGAGCCGGCCCTTCAGCTCCGTGAACTGGGCGTGGGCGTCGCGCAGCAGTGAGGCGATGGCCTTTGCCTCCGTCTGGGCGTACTGCAGTTCCTTGAGCGTGACGCCGAAGCGGCCGTGGGCCGCCTCCGCGCTCATCCCGCTCCAGGCGGGGCCCGTCGTGATGCGGTGGACGTCCCGGTGGTACGCCCGTTCCTGCTTCGCGAACTCCGTCGCCATGCCCTCCCAGCGCTCGGCTGCGCCGGTGAGCGTGGCGAGGTCGGTGCTCATGATCTCGTGGTAGGTCGGCATGCCCGGCCGTTCCCCCGTCAGTACAGGTCGAGCGCGGACGTGCGACGGAGTGCGGAGCCGGCTGCCACGTCCGAGCTGGTGAGGACCACGTTCGTACTGCACAGCGCGTCCTTCTCGGCACCCAGCCGGTCCATCAGGTTCCGCACCTGGTCGCCCCAGGTCGCGTGGGCCTTGCGCAGCGCCGCCGAGGTGAGCCAGCCGTGTCCGTCGCGCGCGCCGAAGGCCTTCACCGCCGCGCCGGTCTCTTCGTCCGCCCACTCGCCGGCCCGGCGGGTGTCCGGCTCGATGTGGTCGTTCAGCGCCTTGGCCGCCGCCCGTTTCTCGGCGGGGGTGGACGCCAGTCTCCCCGCGCCAGGGCCGTGGCCGTACCCGCCGTACCCTCCTGCCGGACCGTCCACCGCTCGCCCCTCGCCGTATCGACGTCCACCGCCGTTCCTTCAACCGGTGGACGCCGATCTTCGTCACGGGGGGTTTCGCACGCGCCGCGTTGACGTCGTCCGAGGTGGCACCGCCTCCCATCCGGCCCGCCACAGCGCCGGGACCGCCGGGGGCTCCCAGCCGGGCTGGGCCGTGTGGGTCTGCAGACAGACGTAGCCGCGGCCCGCGTAGGTGACCCGGTCGCCGGCCCGGTAGGCGGCGCCCGCGGCCCAGGTGCCGTCGGACGGCGGAGTCCCGGTCGGCGTGGGGCTCAGGCCGGGCGCCTGGGCGACGTCCAGCACGAAGTCGAAGGCCGCCTCGCGGCCGCCGTTGCCGTCGCGCACGGTCATCAGCAGCCGCGGATCGAAGATCGTGTCGGTGTTGTTGCGGGGTTCGTTCGGGAAGTACAGCTGTGTCGTCAGGACCGGGCGGCCCGGGGCCTGCACCTTGACGTGGATGTGCCGGGTGCGGCCGGGGTAGAGGCCGGGGACGGTCGTCGTCAGCGCGAAGGAGCCGCGCGAGTCGGTGTACTGGTGGCCGCGCAGCCGGAATCCGGTGTTGTCGTAGGCGCCGTCGTTGTCGGCCTGCCAGAAGTCCAGCAGGGCGCCGGCGACCGGGAGGCAGGCCCTGCCGAAGACGTATCCGGTCACGGTCAGCCGGGTGCCGGGCATCCCCGGCTCCAGCAGGCTGGTGCGCTGGGGCGAGTTCGGCTTGAAGTACGGGCCCTCGGTCTGCTCGGGCGTGGGGTCGTCGCCGTCGTCACAGGGCGGGGTGAGCGGCACCGCCGTGCCGGTGGCGGCGAAGGTGCGGGCCAGGGCCGGGCCGCCCGCGAACGCGACGGGGATCGCGGCGGTGGCCGCGAGCGCGGCGCGTAAAACGGTCTTGCGGGCGATGTGGCCGGGGCGCTCGGGGTGCGGGGAGTGCGTCTCGCTGTCCATGCCTGCTCCTTGTGGGGGGCGTCGGATCGGCAACGAACCTAGGCGCGCGTGCCCGGGGCTTCGATGGACTGGTGATGGGGACTGTGGTGCTTTCGCCAGTCTTCGAGGCTGCTGCCGGTCTCCCGCCGGAAGAAGCGGCAGAAGTAGGCGGGGTCGGTGATGCCGACGCGGACGGCGACCTGTCGTATCGGCAGGTCGGTGTGGGCCAGGAGGCGCTGGGCCTGGTAGACACGGGCCTCGATCAGCAGCCGGCCGGGGCTGCGGCCGGTGGCCGCGCGCACGGCAGACGCCCTCGAAGCCCTCGTCGACCATGCGCCGGATACCGGCCCGCCAGTACCGCCGGATCGCATCCGCGTTGCGGCGGTACGACCACTCGCCGGTGCCGCCGTAGAGGTCGTGGCCCGGCGTCGCGTGGCGGTTCCACTCCTCGATGCCGCGCATCATCGGGGCTTCGTGCGATGTGCCCATGACGACGCCGTAGTCGGCGGCCCGGCGGTGGTTCTCCGGGTCGTCCTCGGCGAAGGCCCGGCCCCACACCGCCGGCCAGAGGTGGTTGCCCTTCAGGCGCAGCAGCACCTCGAAGACCTTCGCGTAGAAGTCCGCGATGAAACCGCCGGGCTGCCCGGGCGCCTTGCCCGGGCCGAAGTACTCCGGGGCCCAGGTGCCGAGGGCCGGGTTCTCGTCGTTGATGAAAGTGCCCCGGTACCTCACCGCCGGGGTGCCCTGCGTGAACCGGCCCGGCCGCACCCACACCTGGTCGCGGCGCACCGGCAGCACGTCGTCCCACCAGTACCAGGGGCGAGACGCCGATGCCGTAGGAGACGTCGTACGCGCCGAAGATCGTGCCCCGCGGGTCGCTGCCCGCGATGACGAACGCCCGCTCCACCCCCGGCATCGGGTGGTCCACCACCGTCTGCAGCGAGGTCTCCCACCTGCCCCGCACCCCGGACACGTCGAGGCGGCCGCTCGCGATCAGGCCGTCGACGAGCGGGCTGCGGCCGATGGTGCCCACCAGGACCGGAGAGCGGGCGATCGTCGAACCGGGGCGCACGCCCGTGACCCGCTCGACGTCGTCGCGGAGGTCGCCCGCCACCCGGACGACTGAGGCGTGGTCCTCGGCGCTGACCACCACCGGGGCACCCACCAGCGAGAACGCCCCACCGGAGAAGGAGATGTACGACCCCGGGTCCGTGACCCGCGGTGCGGTGCCCTCCCCGGCCCGGGCCACCCCGGACGCCAGCACCGGCACGGCGGTGAGACCCGCCCCCAGCACAGTCCTGCGACGGACAGACATGCCTCACCCCTCCGACATCATTTGCCAAGCGGTATGACAAATGCTGGGGGCAGTGTCCCGAAGGGACAACGGGCCGGACGCGCCGAATACTTTCGTTACGGCACCGGCCGGGCGTGCCGTGGCCGTGACTCAGGGGCGGCCGGTCTCCGGGTCCGGGGGGATGAGGTTGCCGGCGGCGAGCACGTCACCACGGTCCGGTGAGCCCAGCGAGGCGCGCAGCTGCCCGACGCCGGGGTCGGAGAAGGAGACCGTCAGCGTGTAGGGCGGCTGCCCGGTGATGGTGTTGTGCGAGTCGATCGGCGCCTGCAGCTTCTTCATGACCTCGGCCCCGTCCTGTCCGGGGCACAGGGCGCGTACGGGAAGCACGACCTCGGCGCTTCCGCCGCTGCGGGCGCTGACGCGCATCTTGTGTCCGGGGCCCGTCGAGGCGGGCTCGCGCCAGGTGACCGGCAGGCCGTGCGCGCCGCCGACCAGTCCGTCCGGGCCCTCGATCTCCACCGCCACGCCATCCGCGCCGAGGGTCCGGGACAGCTCGAGGGGCTGCTTCCCGCCGGGGGTGAGGAGGAGGCCGATGGTGAAGCGGGCGGGGGTGCGGGGCCCCTGTTCGAACCCGTAGGCGCCGAGGACGAGCCGGGGGCCGGCCGGCGGCTCGTCCCGGGGCAGCGGGGCGACCGCGTCCGCGGGCAGCCGGAAGCGGTGGTAGCCCTCGGTCCCGCACCGGTCGCCGTCGGAGACACCGCCCCCGGGCAGGGCCACGGCCTTCGCCGGACCCGGGGCGAGCCGCCCCACCAGCGTGAACAGTCCCTGCTGGTAGCCCATGGCGATCACTACGGCGGCCACGGCCAGCCATGGGACCACCGCCCGCACCTTGTCGAGCACGGCAACCACCTCTGCGACAGCCGGCCCCCGGGCGGTCCGGTCGCATGATCATACGGCGGGAGACAGCGAAGAGGCCCGTACGACCGAAGTCGTACGGGCCTCTCCGACAGCTACCAGGTCAGAGACCGGGCCGGGTCAGTTCAAGATCACTTGTTGATCTTGGTGACCTGGCCGGCGCCCACGGTCCGGCCACCCTCACGGATGGCGAACTTCAGGCCCTCTTCCATGGCGACGGGCTGGATGAGCTCCACCTTCATCTCGGTGTTGTCACCCGGCATGACCATCTCGGTGCCCTCGGGGAGGGTCACGACGCCGGTCACGTCCGTCGTACGGAAGTAGAACTGCGGACGGTAGTTGTTGAAGAACGGCGTGTGGCGGCCACCCTCGTCCTTGGACAGGATGTAGGCCTGCGCCTCGAACTCGGTGTGCGGGGTGACCGAGCCCGGCTTGATGATGACCTGGCCGCGCTCGACGTCCTCGCGCTTGATGCCGCGGAGCAGCAGACCGACGTTCTCACCGGCCTGGCCCTCGTCGAGCAGCTTGCGGAACATCTCGATGCCGGTGACCGTGGTGGTGGTCTTCTCCTGCTTGATGCCCACGATGTCGACGGTCTCGTTGACCTTGAGGACACCACGCTCGATACGGCCGGTGACGACCGTACCGCGACCGGTGATCGTGAAGACGTCCTCGATCGGCATCAGGAACGGCTTGTCGACGTCACGCTCGGGCTGCGGGATGTTCTCGTCGACGGCCGTCATCAGGTCGAGGACGCTCTGGGTCCACGCGGGGTCGCCCTCCAGCGCCTTCAGCGCGGAGACCTTGACGACCGGCAGGTCGTCGCCCGGGAACTCGTACTCGGAGAGGAGCTCACGGACCTCGAGCTCGACGAGCTCCAGGATCTCCTCGTCGTCCACCATGTCGGCCTTGTTCAGGGCGACGACGATGTACGGAACGCCGACCTGGCGGGCCAGGAGCACGTGCTCCTTGGTCTGCGGCATCGGGCCGTCGGTGGCGGCGACCACCAGGATCGCGCCGTCCATCTGCGCGGCACCGGTGATCATGTTCTTGATGTAGTCCGCGTGACCCGGGCAGTCGACGTGGGCGTAGTGACGCGCCTCGGTCTGGTACTCGACGTGCGCGATGGAGATGGTGATACCGCGCTGACGCTCCTCGGGCGCCTTGTCGATGTTGTCGAACGCGGTGGCCTCGTTCAGGTCCGGGTACGCGTCGTGCAGCACCTTGGTAATGGCGGCCGTGAGGGTCGTCTTACCGTGGTCGATGTGACCGATGGTGCCGATGTTGACGTGCGGCTTAGTCCGCTCGAACTTCGCCTTCGCCACTGGGGTCCTCCTGGGAGTGGTTCTGGTACGCCTTACTTCATCGGCGCCAGGTGATCTTTGCTGTTAAGTCCCGGAACCCGGGGCATTCATCCTGGAATGAGGTGAATGCCCCTTGAGGCTCCGGAGTCAAGCCTAAGGCGTGAGAACGCGGAGCGTTACTCGCCCTTGGCCTTCGCGATGATCTCCTCGGCGACGTTCCGCGGAACCTCGGCGTAGGAGTCGAACTGCATCGAGTAGCTCGCGCGACCCGACGTCTTGCTGCGGAGGTCGCCGACGTAGCCGAACATCTCCGAAAGGGGCACGAGGCCCTTCACGACGCGGGCACCGGCCCGCTCCTCCATGGCCTGGATCTGGCCACGGCGGGAGTTGATGTCGCCGATGACCTCACCCATGTAGTCCTCGGGCGTGGTGACCTCGACGGCCATCATCGGCTCGAGCAGCACGGGGCTGGCCTTGCGCGCGGCCTCCTTGAAGGCCTGCGAACCGGCGATCTTGAAGGCGAGCTCGGAGGAGTCGACCTCGTGGTAGCCACCGTCGATGAGCGTGACGCGGACGCCCGTCATCTCGTAGCCGGCCAGGATGCCGAACTGCATGGCCTCCTGCGCACCGGCGTCGACCGAAGGGATGTACTCCTTCGGGATGCGGCCACCGGTCACCTTGTTCACGAACTCGTACGAGGCGTCGCCGCCCTCGATCGGCTCGATCGCGATCTGCACCTTGGCGAACTGACCGGTACCACCGGTCTGCTTCTTGTGGGTGTAGTCGACGCGCTCGACGGCCTTGCGGATCGTCTCGCGGTAGGCCACCTGCGGCTTGCCGACGTTGGCCTCGACCTTGAACTCACGGCGCATACGGTCGACCAGCACCTCGAGGTGCAGCTCGCCCATACCACCGATGATGGTCTGGCCGGTCTCCTCGTCCGAGTGGACCTGGAAGGACGGGTCCTCCTCGGCCAGGCGCTGGATCGCGACGCCCAGCTTCTCCTGGTCACCCTTCGACTTGGGCTCGATGGCGACCTGGATGACCGGCGCCGGGAAGTCCATGGACTCCAGGATGACCGGGTTCTTGTCGTCGGACAGCGTCTCACCGGTGGTGGTCTGCTTCAGGCCCATGACGGCGACGATGTCGCCGGCGCCCACCGACTCGATCTCCTCACGCTTGTTGGCGTGCATGCGGTAGATCTTGCCGATGCGCTCCTTCTTGCCCTTGACGGAGTTCAGCACCGAGGTGCCGGACTCCAGGCGGCCCGAGTAGACCCGGACGAAGGTGAGCTTGCCGAGGTGCGGGTCGCTCATGATCTTGAACGCCAGCGCGGACAGCGGCTCGTCGTCGGACGGCCGGCGCTTGACGACGACCTCGGGGTCCTTGACGTCGTGGCCCTCGATGGCCTCGATGTCGACCGGCGACGGCAGGTAGCGCACGACCGCGTCGAGCAGGGGCTGAACGCCCTTGTTCTTGAACGCGGTGCCACAGAACACCGGGGTCACGGTGGTGCCGGTGCCCTTGCCGGAGGCGATGGTGATACGACGGATCGCGGCGTACAGCTGCTCCACGGTGGGCTCCTGGCCCTCCAGGTACAGCTCCATGATCTCTTCGTCGTTCTCGGCCACGGCCTCGAGCAGCTTGCCGCGGTACTCCTCGGCAGCCTCGGCGTGCGTGTCCGGGATGTCGACGGTGTCGTACATCTCGCCCTTGGTGGCCTCGGCGGACCAGACCAGGGCCTTCATCGTCACGAGGTCGATGACGCCCTTGAAGTCGGCCTCGGCACCGATCGGCAGCTGCATCACGATCGGCTGAGCGCCCAGGCGGTCACTGATCATGTCGACGCAGCGGTGGAACTCGGCACCGGTCCGGTCGAGCTTGTTGACGAAGCAGATACGCGGGACGCCGTAGCGGTCCGCCTGACGCCACACCGTCTCGGACTGGGGCTCGACACCGGCGACGCCGTCGAACACCGTCACGGCACCGTCGAGCACGCGCAGGGAGCGCTCCACCTCGACGGTGAAGTCGACGTGACCCGGGGTGTCGATGATGTTGATGGTGTGATCGACGTCTTCGAGCGGCCAGTGACAGGTGGTGGCAGCAGAGGTGATCGTGATGCCACGCTCCTGCTCCTGCTCCATCCAGTCCATGGTGGCAGCGCCGTCGTGGACCTCACCGATCTTGTAAGACACACCGGTGTAGAACAGGATCCGCTCGGTGGTGGTCGTCTTGCCCGCGTCGATGTGGGCCATGATCCCGATGTTGCGGACCTTGGCCAGGTCAAGTGAAGTGGTAGCCATAAGGCTTCAGTCTTCTCTCGGTCTCGATGTGGGTAGCGACTACCAGCGGTAGTGCGCGAAGGCCTTGTTGGACTCGGCCATCTTGTGCGTGTCCTCGCGCTTCTTCACAGCGGCACCCAGGCCGTTGGAGGCGTCGAGAAGCTCGTTGAGCAGGCGCTCGGTCATGGTCTTCTCGCGACGGGCGCGGGAGTAGCCGACCAGCCAGCGGAGCGCCAGCGTGTTGGCGCGACCGGGCTTGACCTCGATCGGCACCTGGTAGGTGGCGCCACCGACACGGCGGGACTTGACCTCGAGGGTCGGCTTGATGTTCTCCAGCGCGCGCTTCAGCGTGATGACCGGGTCGTTGCTGGTCTTCTCGCGCAGGCCCTCCATGGCGCCGTACACGATGCGCTCGGCAGTGGAGCGCTTGCCGTTCAGCAGCACCTTGTTGATGAGGGAGGTCACCAGAGGAGAACCGTAGACCGGGTCGATGATGACCGGGCGCTTCGGGGCGGGGCCCTTACGAGGCATTCTTACTTCTCCTTCTTGGCGCCGTAGCGGCTGCGGGCCTGCTTGCGGTTCTTGACACCCTGGGTGTCGAGCGAGCCGCGGATGATCTTGTAGCGAACACCGGGCAGGTCCTTCACACGGCCGCCGCGCACGAGCACGATGGAGTGCTCCTGCAGGTTGTGTCCCTCACCCGGAATGTAAGCGGTGACCTCGATCCCGCTGGTCAGACGCACACGCGCGACCTTACGCAGGGCCGAGTTCGGCTTCTTCGGGGTGGTCGTGAACACACGCGTGCAGACGCCACGACGCTGAGGGGAACCCTCGAGTGCGGGCGTCTTGTTCTTCTCGACCTTGTCCTGCCGGCCCTTGCGGACCAGCTGCTGGATCGTAGGCACTACTTCTCCGGTTTCTGTGTGCCGATAGGTACAGCTAACCTGGAACGTCGCCGACCCACGCGGTCGGGTGTGTCGAATCCGCCGCGCTTCCGCCGCGAGGCGAGAAAGGCACGGATTACGGTGGCCGGTGTCGGCTCCGCGTGCGGTTGAAGGCACGCACGAAAGCCAGGGCACACCCCAGGCACAAGGTCTGAGCGTACCTACCGCACCCACTCCGGTCAAAACAAAGGCAACGGGACCGGGGCTCGGAGGGCTCCGGGGATCAGCGGCGCGACGTCGTCTCCCCCGCCGGCTCCGCCGTGTCGTGGCCCACGAAGTACGTCGGCCGGTTCTGTATGGCCGTGTATATGCGGGCCACGTACTCCCCCAGCAGCCCCACGCAGATCAGCTGCACCGCGCCGATGAACAGCACCCCGGTGAACAGCGAGGTCCAGCCCGGCACGGTGTGATCCAGGACGTGGGCGGAGAGCGTGTACACCATCAGCCCGAGGCAGACCAGGAAGGCGAAGCCGCCGAGCCAGGTGGCCAGCCGCAGCGGGGCCGCCGAGAAACCCGTGACGCTGTCGACGGCGAGCCGGATCATCCGGCCCAGCGGGTACTTGCTGCGGCCGGCCGTGCGCGGAGCGCGCTCGTAGGTCACCCGGCCGCTGGGGAAGCCCAGCCAGGGCACCAGCAGCCGGTAGACCCGCTGCTGGTCGGGCAGCGCCTTCAGCGCCTCCACGGCGGCCCGGCTGAGCAGCCGGAAGTCGCCCGCCTGCGCGGGCACGGAGGGGCCCGCGAGGCGGCGCACCAGCCGGTAGTAGAGCCCCGCTGTCCACCGCTTGAAGCCGGTGTCGCTGGCCCGGTCGGCGCGGATGCCGTACACGATGTCCAGCCCCTCGGCGCGGGCCAGTGCCAGCATCTCGGGGATCTTCTCGGGCGGGTCCTGCAGATCCGCGTCGAGGCTGGCCACGTAGGCGCCGACGGCCCGGTCGAGGCCGGCGGTCAGGGCGGCCTGATGGCCCGAGTTGCGGCGCAGGCCGATCACCCGCAGTTCCGGCCAGCCGAGCCGGAAGGCCGCGAGCAGCTCGCCGGTGCCGTCGGTGCTGCCGTCGTCGACGGCGACCAGCTCGTACGGCACGCCGAGGCCCCCCAGGACCGGGCGCAGCCGGCTGACGAGGGCGGGCAGCGCCTCGGCCTCGTTGAACATGGGTACGACGACGGACAGCTCGATCGCCGGGTCCGCTCCACCGGTCACCCGCTTCTCCCCCCTTCGCCCCGCACATGCGACGCTTTGGCCACACACAAGTGATCCTTGTGTGCTGTTGTGACTGACACTTCACGACCCCCCGGGCAGCGGAACCCCTCCGGCCCCGGCGGTCGGCCGAGGGGGGAGACCGCAGGGATGAGCACGGCTTCCGGCGACATCGAGGCGGACACCGTCCTGCCCAGGGAACAGTCCGGCACTCCGCGCCCGAGCCGCCGGCTCACGCTGCCGCCGGGTGCGCGGCCGTACGTGGCTCCACTCGTCCTGTACTGCGTCACGAAGCTCGTGGGCCTCACCATATTCGCCTGGCTGCTGGAGCATGCGGGCGACTACCGCAGGAAGGACCCGCGGTTCGGCGGCGGCGCCCACTGGTGGGACGTGCTGTCCACCTGGGACGGCTGGTGGTATCTGCAGGTCGCCGGGCACGGGTACGACCCGAGACCGCTGGAACCGCTGCCCGGGGGCGGGCTCTTCACCGTCAAGCAGAACTCGGTCGCGTTCTTCCCGCTCTACCCCGGGCTGATCCGCACCGTCTCCGAGACGACCGGGCTCGGCCTGTACGGCTCCGCGATCCTCGTGTCGGTCCTGGCCTCCCTGGTGGCGGCGGCCGGCATCTACGCGGTCGTCTCGGCGCTCGCCGGGGTGCGGGCGGGCACCATCGCCGCCGGGCTGTGGGCCGTCGTGCCCGGGGCCGGCGTCGAGTGGGCCGTGTACTCGGAGTCCCTGTTCGTCGCCATCGCGGCCTGGACCTGCTACAGCGTCATGCGGGGCCGCTGGGTCGCCGCGGGCCTGCTGGCCTTCCTGGCGGGCCTGAACCGGCCCACCTCGGCGGCCCTCATCGGCGCGGTGGGGCTGGCCGCCCTGGTCACCGTCCTGCGGCGGGACGGCCGACGGGAGCACGGGGTCGCCCAGCCGGTCTTCGCCATGGTCGCGGCGCCGCTCGGCCTGCTCACCTACGTCGCGTGGGTCGGGTGGAGCATGGGCGACCTCACCGCCTACTTCACGCTCCAGCGCGAGGGCTGGGCGCACTACTTCGACTGGGGTTCGTACACGGCGGACGTCCTCGGCAACGTCGCCGTCGGGCACAACGACTACCTCTTCGCCTTCTCCACGCCCGATCTCCTCGGCGTCCAGCTCGTCATCGCGCTGCCCTTCCTGATCGCGCTGATGCTGCGCCGGAAGCCGCCTCTGGTGCTGGTCGCCTACACCCTGGCCGGCATCGTCACCGTCCTGGGCACCCAGCAGATGTTCGGCAACACCTCCCGCTATCTGCTGCCCTCCTTTCCGCTGCTCCTGGCGCCGGCGGCCGCCCTGAGCCGCCTGAAGTGGCCCGGCCTCACCGTCTTCTTCACGACGACGGCGGTGGCGTCGGGCTGGTACGCGCACTACGTGATCTTCGAGCTGGGCATCCCCTAGACGGCAGGCGTCCGCGCAAACGCCGAAGGGCGGTCACCCCGAGTCGGGGTGACCGCCCTTCAGTTCATGTCAACCACTCACTGGTTGTACGGACCGTAGTCGTAGTCCTCCAGCGGAACGGCCTGGCCGGAGCCGGTACCGAACGGCGAGTAGTCGATGTCGTCGTAGCCGACGGCCGAGTACATCGCGGCCTTGGCCTCCTCGGTGGGCTCCACCCGGATGTTGCGGTAGCGGGACAGACCCGTACCGGCCGGGATGAGCTTACCGATGATGACGTTCTCCTTGAGGCCGATGAGGCTGTCGGACTTGGCGTTGATCGCCGCGTCCGTCAGGACTCGGGTCGTCTCCTGGAAGGAGGCGGCCGACAGCCAGGATTCCGTCGCCAGCGAGGCCTTGGTGATACCCATCAGCTGCGGACGACCGGAGGCCGGGTGACCGCCCTCCTGGACCACACGACGGTTCTCGGTCTCGAACTTCGAGCGCTCGACCAGCTCGCCGGGCAGCAGCTCGGCGTCGCCCGACTCGATGATCGTCACACGGCGCAGCATCTGCCGGATGATGATCTCGATGTGCTTGTCGTGGATCGACACACCCTGCGAGTTGTAGACCTTCTGGACCTCGCCGACCAGGTGGACCTGGACGGCACGCTGACCCAGGATGCGCAGCACGTCGTGCGGGTTGGTGGCACCCACGGTGAGCTGCTGGCCCACCTCGACGTGGTCGCCCTCCTTGACCAGGACCTTGGCACGCTTCGAGATCGGGAACGCCGTCTCGTCGCTGCCGTCGTCCGGGGTGACGACGATCTTCTTGGTCTTCTCGGTCTCCTCGATCCGCACGCGGCCGTTGGCCTCGGAGATCGGGGCGACACCCTTCGGGGTACGGGCCTCGAAGAGCTCGACGACACGGGGCAGACCCTGGGTGATGTCGTCACCGGCCACACCACCGGTGTGGAAGGTACGCATCGTCAGCTGGGTACCGGGCTCACCGATGGACTGGGCGGCGATGATGCCGACCGCCTCACCGATGTCGACCAGCTTGCCGGTGGCCAGCGAACGGCCGTAGCACATGGCGCAGGTGCCGACGTGCGACTCGCAGGTCAGGATCGAGCGGGTCTTGACCTCCTCGATGCCGTGGTGCACGAGCTGGTCGATGAGCACGTCGCCCAGGTCCACGTTGGCCGGCGCGATCACCTTGCCGTCGATGACGACGTCCTCGGCGAGCATGCGGGCGTAGACGCTGGTCTCGACGTCGTCCGCCTTGCGCAGCACACCGTCGGCACCGCGGTTGGCGATCCGCAGCTTCAGACCGCGCTCGGTGCCGCAGTCCTCCTCGCGGATGATGACGTCCTGGGAGACGTCCACCAGACGACGGGTCAGGTAACCCGAGTCGGCGGTACGCAGGGCGGTGTCCGCCAGACCCTTACGGGCACCGTGCGTGGAGATGAAGTACTCCAGCACGGACAGGCCCTCACGGAAGGACGCCTTGATCGGACGCGGGATGGTCTCGTTCTTCGCGTTCGACACCAGACCACGCATACCGGCGATCTGCCGCATCTGCATCATGTTTCCTCGGGCACCCGAGTCAACCATCATGAAGATGGGGTTCGTCTTGGGGAAGTTCTCGTTCATCGCCTCGGCGACCTCATTGGTCGCCTTGGTCCAGATCGCGATGAGCTCCTGAGTGCGCTCTTCCTTGGTGATCAGACCGCGCTCGTACTGCTTCTGGACCTTCTCGTCCTGCGCCTCGTAGCCGCGGACGATCTCCTTCTTCGCCTCGGGAACGACGACGTCGGAGATGGCCACGGTGACACCGGAACGGGTCGCCCAGAAGAAGCCGGCCGCCTTCAGGTTGTCGAGCGTCGCCGCCACGATGACCTTGGGGTAGCGCTCGGCCAGGTCGTTGACGATCTCGGAGAGCTGCTTCTTGCCCACCGAGTAGTCGACGAACGGGTAGTCCTCGGGCAGCAGCTCGTTGAAGAGCGCGCGGCCCAGGGTGGTGCGCAGGCGGAACGAGTCACCCTGCTGCCACTCGGGCTCGCCCTCCTCGCGCGCCGGCGGGGTCCAGCCACGCGGCGGGATGGTGCCCACCGGGAAGCGGATGTCGATCGGCGACTGCAGCGCGAGCTCACCGGCGTCGAAGGCCATGATCGCCTCGGCCGTGGAGCCGAACGCGCGGCCCTCGCCCTTGGTGTCACGCAGCTCGCCGTCGGTGGTGAGGAAGAACAGACCGAGGACCATGTCCTGGGTCGGCATCGTCACCGGACGGCCGTCGGCCGGCTTGAGGATGTTGTTCGAGGACAGCATCAGGATGCGGGCCTCGGCCTGCGCCTCCGCGGACAGCGGCAGGTGCACGGCCATCTGGTCACCGTCGAAGTCCGCGTTGAACGCGGTGCAGACGAGCGGGTGGATCTGGATGGCCTTGCCCTCGACCAGCTGCGGCTCGAAGGCCTGGATGCCGAGGCGGTGCAGGGTGGGAGCACGGTTCAGCAGAACCGGGTGCTCGGCGATGACCTCTTCGAGGACGTCGTACACGACCGTGCGGCCGCGCTCCACCATGCGCTTGGCGCTCTTGATGTTCTGCGCGTGGTTCAGGTCGACCAGGCGCTTCATCACGAACGGCTTGAAGAGCTCCAGCGCCATGGCCTTGGGCAGACCGCACTGGTGCAGCTTGAGCTGCGGGCCGACGACGATGACGGAACGCGCCGAGTAGTCGACTCGCTTGCCGAGCAGGTTCTGACGGAAACGACCCTGCTTGCCCTTCAGCATGTCGCTGAGGGACTTCAGCGGGCGGTTGCCGGGACCGGTGACCGGACGGCCACGACGGCCGTTGTCGAAGAGGGCGTCAACAGCCTCCTGAAGCATGCGCTTCTCGTTGTTGACGATGATCTCCGGGGCACCGAGGTCCAGGAGCCTCTTCAGACGGTTGTTCCGGTTGATCACACGGCGGTACAGGTCGTTCAGGTCGGAGGTCGCGAAGCGGCCACCGTCCAGCTGCACCATCGGACGCAGGTCCGGCGGGATGACCGGGACGCAGTCCAGGACCATGCCCTTGGGGCTGTTCGAGGTCTGCAGGAACGCGGAGACGACCTTCAGGCGCTTGAGCGCACGGGTCTTCTTCTGGCCCTTGCCGGTGCGGATGATCTCGCGGAGGCGCTCGGCCTCCTCGTCGAGGTCGAAGGACTCCAGGCGCTTCTGCAGCGCCGCGGCACCCATCGAACCGTCGAAGTACGTGCCGAAGCGGTCACGCAGCTCGCGGTAGAGCAGCTCGTCGCCCTCGAGGTCCTGGACCTTGAGGTTCTTGAACCGGGTCCACACCTCGTCCAGGCGGTCGATCTCGCGCTGCGCGCGGTCGCGCAGCTGCTTCATCTCGCGCTCGGCACCCTCGCGCACCTTGCGGCGCACGTCGGCCTTGGCACCCTCGGCCTCGAGCTCGGCCAGGTCGGTCTCGAGCTTCTTGGCGCGGGCCTCGAGGTCGGCGTCGCGGCGGTTCTCGATCTGCTGGCGCTCGACCGAGACGTGCGCCTCCAGGGAGGGCAGGTCGCGGGTACGGCGCTCCTCGTCGACGTACGTGATCATGTACGCCGCGAAGTAGATGACCTTCTCGAGGTCCTTCGGCGCCAGGTCCAGCAGGTAGCCGAGGCGCGAGGGGACACCCTTGAAGTACCAGATGTGGGTGACGGGCGCGGCCAGCTCGATGTGGCCCATCCGCTCACGGCGCACCTTGGCGCGCGTGACCTCGACGCCACAGCGCTCGCAGATGATGCCCTTGAAGCGGACGCGCTTGTACTTGCCGCAGTAGCACTCCCAGTCCCGGGTCGGACCGAAGATCTTCTCGCAGAAGAGTCCGTCCTTCTCGGGCTTGAGGGTGCGGTAGTTGATGGTCTCGGGCTTCTTGACCTCGCCGTGGCTCCACTGACGGATGTCGTCAGCGGTGGCCAGGCCGATCCGGAGCTCGTCGAAGAAGTTGACGTCGAGCACTATGCGTCAATCCCTCTCAGGGTCGTAAGTCTGTGGTCTGAAACGGGGGCCTGGGGGTCGGCGGGGGCCTCACACGGTGGCGAGGCCCCTACCGGACTCCCGTCAGACCTCTTCGACGCTGCTCGGCTCGCGCCGGGACAGGTCGATGCCGAGCTCCTCCGCAGCGCGGAAGACATCCTCGTCGGTGTCGCGCATCTCGATGGACATACCGTCGCTGGACAGCACCTCCACGTTCAGGCAGAGCGACTGCATCTCCTTGATGAGCACCTTGAAGGACTCGGGGATGCCGGGCTCGGGAATGTTCTCGCCCTTGACGATGGCCTCGTAGACCTTCACGCGGCCGGTGACGTCGTCGGACTTGATGGTCAGCAGCTCCTGGAGGGCGTACGCGGCGCCGTAGGCCTCAAGGGCCCACACCTCCATCTCACCGAACCGCTGGCCACCGAACTGGGCCTTACCGCCCAGCGGCTGCTGGGTGATCATCGAGTACGGGCCGGTCGAACGGGCGTGCAGCTTGTCGTCGACCAGGTGGTGCAGCTTCAGGATGTACATGTAGCCGACCGAGATCGGGTCCGGGAACGGCTCACCGCTGCGGCCGTCGAACAGCCGCGCCTTGCCGGTCGGGAGCACCATGCGCTCGCCGTCCCGGTTCGGGATGGTGTGCTGCAGCAGACCCGCCAGCTCGTCCTCGCGCGCACCGTCGAACACCGGGGTGGCGACGTTGGTGCCCGGAGCGACCGAGTCGGCGCCGATCGCCTGGAGGCGCTGGGCCCACTCGTCCGCGAGGCCGGAGACGTCCCAGCCGCGGCTGGCGAGCCAGCCGAGGTGGATCTCCAGAACCTGTCCCGGGTTCATTCGGGACGGCACACCCAGCGGGTTGAGGATGATGTCGACCGGGGTGCCGTCCTCCAGGAACGGCATGTCCTCGATCGGGTTGATCTTGGAGATGACACCCTTGTTGCCGTGGCGGCCGGCGAGCTTGTCACCGTCGGTGATCTTGCGCTTCTGCGCGACGTAGACGCGCACCAGCTGGTTCACACCGGGGGGAAGCTCGTCGCCCTCCTCGCGGTCGAAGACGCGGACGCCGATGACCTTGCCGATCTCGCCGTGCGGGACCTTCAGCGAGGTGTCACGGACCTCACGGGCCTTCTCACCGAAGATCGCGCGCAGCAGACGCTCCTCCGGCGTCAGCTCGGTCTCGCCCTTGGGCGTGACCTTGCCGACGAGGATGTCGCCGGCGACGACCTCGGCACCGATACGGATGATGCCGCGCTCGTCGAGGTCGGCGAGGACCTCCTCGGAGACGTTCGGGATGTCCCGGGTGATCTCCTCCGGGCCGAGCTTGGTGTCACGGGCGTCGACCTCGTGCTCCTCGATGTGGATCGAGGAGAGGACGTCGTCCTGCACGAGGCGCTGCGACAGGATGATCGCGTCCTCGTAGTTGTGACCCTCCCACGGCATGAACGCCACGAGCAGGTTCTTGCCGAGGGCCATCTCGCCGTTCTCGGTGGCCGGACCGTCGGCGAGCACCTGGCCCGTGATGATCCGGTCGCCCTCGTCGACGACCACCTTCTGGTTGACCGAGGTGCCCTGGTTGGACCGGGAGAACTTGTGCAGGCGGTACGTGATGTACGTGCCGTCGTCGTTCGCGGTGGTGATGTAGTCCGCGGAGACCTCCTGGACCACACCGTCCTTCTCGGCCTTGACCACGTCGCCGGCGTCGACGGCGGAGCGGTACTCCATGCCGGTGCCGACGAGCGGGGACTCGGACTTGATCAGCGGCACGGCCTGACGCATCATGTTCGCGCCCATGAGGGCACGGTTGGCGTCGTCGTGCTCGAGGAACGGGATCATGGCGGTCGCGACCGACACCATCTGGCGCGGCGAGACGTCCATGTAGTCCACGTCGTCACCGGCGACGTAGTCGACCTCGCCGCCACGGCGGCGGACCAGGACGCGGTTCTCGGCGAAGCGCATGTCGTCCGAGAGCGTGGCGTTGGCCTGCGCGATGACGAAGCGGTCCTCCTCGTCGGCGGTCAGGTAGTCGACCTCGTCGGTGACCTGGCCCTCGACGACCTTGCGGTACGGCGTCTCGACGAAACCGAACGCGTTGACCCGGCCGTAGGAGGCGAGCGAGCCGATCAGACCGATGTTCGGGCCTTCGGGCGTCTCGATCGGGCACATGCGGCCGTAGTGCGACGGGTGCACGTCACGGACCTCGAAGCCGGCCCGCTCACGGGAGAGACCACCCGGGCCAAGAGCCGACAGACGGCGCTTGTGGGTGAGACCCGACAGCGGGTTGTTCTGGTCCATGAACTGCGACAGCTGGCTGGTGCCGAAGAACTCCTTGATGGAGGCGACGACCGGCCGGATGTTGATCAGGGTCTGCGGCGTGATCGCCTCGACGTCCTGGGTCGTCATGCGCTCGCGCACGACGCGCTCCATACGGGCGAGACCCGTACGGACCTGGTTCTGGATCAGCTCGCCGACGCTGCGCAGACGACGGTTGCCGAAGTGGTCGATGTCGTCCGTCTCGACGACGATCGTGCCACCGTTGTCACCGGAGGTCTCGGTCTCGCCGGCGTGCAGCTTCACCAGGTACTTGATCGTCGAGATGACGTCCTCGACGGTCAGGACACCCGCGTCCAGCGGAGCGTCCGCACCCAGCTTCTTGTTGACCTTGTAGCGGCCGACCTTGGCGAGGTCGTAGCGCTTGGGGTTGAAGTAGAGGTTCTCGAGCAGCGTCTGCGCGGCCTCACGCGTGGGGGGCTCGCCCGGACGCAGCTTGCGGTAGATGTCCAGCAGCGCGTCGTCCTGGCCCTGGGTGTGGTCCTTCTCCAGGGTGGCGCGCATCGACTCGTACTCGCCGAACTCCTCGAGGATCTGCTCGGTCGTCCAGCCGAGCGCCTTCAGCAGTACGGTGACCGACTGCTTGCGCTTGCGGTCGATGCGGACACCGACCATGTCACGCTTGTCGATCTCCATCTCCAGCCAGGCACCCCGGGACGGGATGATCTTGGCGGAGAAGATGTCCTTGTCGGACGTCTTGTCGATGGAGGAGTCGAAGTAGACACCGGGGGAACGGACCAGCTGCGACACCACGACACGCTCGGTGCCGTTGATGACGAAAGTGCCCTTGTTCGTCATGAGCGGGAAGTCGCCCATGAAGACCGTCTGGGACTTGATCTCACCGGTCTCGTTGTTGGTGAACTCGGCGGTGACGAAGAGGGGGGCCGCGTACGTGAAGTCGCGGTCCTTGCACTCGTCGATGGAGTTCTTCGGCGGCTCGAAGCGGTGGTCCCGGAACGTCAGGGACATCGACCCGGAGAAGTCCTCGATCGGGGAGATCTCCTCGAAGATCTCCTCCAGACCGGACTTGGTGGGGACGTCCTGACCGTTCTCAAGAGCCTCCTCGACCCGACTCTGCCAAGCGGTGTTGCCGAGCAGCCAGTCAAAGCTCTCGGTCTGCAGCGCGAGCAGGTTCGGAACCTCGAGAGGCTCCTTGATCTTTGCAAAGGAGATGCGCAGCGGGGCGGTGCTGGCGCCGTTGTTCGTATTCGCGGTCGAGGCGTTGCGCGAGGCGGCCAAGAGGGGGTCCTTCCGAGGGCTCGGACTCACTACGCGCGTACCGGCCCCTCTCCCAGACACAGAGACGGAAACCCCAGGTCAGGGGAGCTTCGGTCATCGGTGCTCGAGTGAGGGCAGACCCCTGGTGACGGGCAGGGGAAGCTAACAGGCAGCGCAAAGGGTCAGTGTAGCCACTTGGCACACTGATGTCCAGCTCGGGTTTTTCGAGACCCTCGTCGTGCTCAACGCCTTCGTCAACAACGCCCTCGGCTTGTCCGCCCTCAACGCACGTTGATCCCTCAACGCACGTTGATACTGCCCTCTTCGCCGTCGATCCATGCCTCGGATTCGGATCCTTGTGACGACGCGTCCTGAGAATTGCGCGCTGCGTGCGGTTCGTCAAGGCCCCCCAGCCCAAACGAGGCCGTCCGGAGACAGAACGAAGATCACCATACCCCTCGCCGGGGCGAGTTCAAGGCGACCCGGGCCACCCTCCGCATACGCCGAAGAGCGACCACCCGGATGGATGATCGCTCTTCGGTGCGTTCGCGTTACAGCCCCTTGAGACCGCAGTCCGCGCGCAGTCGGGTTACGGGAACCCGGGAGGTGTTACTTGACCTCGACGGAGGCGCCGGCGCCCTTGAGGGACTCGGCGGCCTTCTCGGCGGCGTCCTTGGCGACCTTCTCGAGAACGGGCTTCGGGGCGCCGTCCACGAGGTCCTTGGCCTCCTTCAGGCCCAGGGAGGTCAGCTCACGCACGACCTTGATGACCTGGATCTTCTTGTCGCCGGCACCGGTGAGGATGACGTCGAACTCGTCCTTCTCCTCCTCGGCCGGGGCAGCCGGGCCACCCTGGGCCGGGCCCGCGACGGCGACGGCCGCGGCGGCGGTGACGTCGAACTTCTCCTCGAACGCCTTCACGAACTCGGAGAGCTCGATGAGGGTCATCTCCTCGAACTGCGCGAGCAGGTCTTCCTGAGACAGCTTCGCCATGATGGGCGATCCTTCCACTAATTCGGCAGGTGCCGGATGTACATGAGTGGCGGGCGTACGTTGGCCCGCTGTGACCCTGGCCGCGTCAGGCGGCCCGGATCAGAAAGCGAGCCGAATTACTCGGCACCGCCCTGCTCGTCCTGCTTGGCACGAAGCGCGTCCACGGTGCGGACGAGCTTCGAGGGAAGCGCCTGGAAGAGCTGCGCAGTCTGCGTCTGCTTGCCCTTGAAGGCGCCCGCCAGCTTGGCGAGCAGAACCTCGCGGGACTCGAGGTCCGCAAGCTTCTTGATCTCGTCGGCGGACATCGCCTTGCCATCAAGGACACCGCCCTTGATGACGAGATTCGGGTTGTCCTTGGCGAAGTCACGGAGACCCTTCGCCGACTCCACCGGGTCACCGGTGACGAAGGCGACGGCCGTCGGACCAGCGAAGAGCTGGTCGTCCAGCGTGATCCCGGCCTCGTTGGCCGCAATCTTGGTCAGCGTGTTCTTCACCACGGCGTACTGGGCGTTCTCACCGAGCGACCGGCGCAGCGTCTTGAGCTGCGCCACGGTGAGACCGCGGTACTCGGTCAGCACGGCGGCGTTGGAGCTGCGGAACTTGTCCGTCAGCTCGGCAACCGCGGCAGCCTTGTCGGGCCTCGCCATAGAGCCTCGGCCTCCTTCCGGGTGATTCTGACCGCGCGGACCCGAAGGAGGACTGGAGAAAACGAAACGCCCCGGCGCAGGCGCTCGGGGCGGACTCGACCGTCGGCACACGCTTGGCGCGTGCCATCCGGGAGTGCTTCCACTTACACCTGCGCGGGTCGTCCACTTTGCAGCGGATCCTTCGGCCACCGCACCCTCATTCGAACGTGCGGCAACGACCAGCGGTCTTTGGCTTCGGTAGGAGAGTACGGGACCGGGGCACCGTCGAGCAAATCGGGCTCCACGGCCCGCCCCGGTCCTGGTGCGGCGGCCGGTCAGGAGGCGCTGACGCCGCTGCCCGTCGCGGTGCCGCCGGCCTTCATCAGGTCCTTGAAGTCCTTGGTGTCGGCGGCCGGGGGCGCCTCGGCGGTGACCCGCACGCCGTAGTCGCTGAAGTAGGCCGTGCTGGTCATCGTGCCGGCGGTCATCTGCGCCTTCTCGACCTTCTTGACCAGCAGGTCCTGTCCGTTGACCCAGATGTCGACGGTTTCCGTGCTGACGCCCGCCTGGCTGAGCTGCTTCTTCAGGCCGGCGAGCTGGCCGGCGTCGAGGTCGCTGTTCTTGCCGGCGAGGTCGGCGACGTCGACCGTGCCGGAGTAGTGCGTGGCGCTGACGCCGGAGACCTGCTCCTCACCGACCTTCTTCACGTCACCGGAGGCCAGCAGCAGCTTCACCGACTGGTTCGGCGTGGTGTTCTGCATCTGGTCCTTCATGTACGCCCCGGAGCCGCCGCCGAGCTTGGCGAGGTCGTCGTAGGCGTACCTGATCCAGTGCTTGCCGCCGGACTGCTGGGCGAACCGCTCGCTCATCCTGGCGTAGTAGGCGTCCGACAGGTAGCGCGCCTCCATCGAGGACGTGCCGGCCTTGCGCATCGCCTCCGCCAGCTTGCCGCCGGTGTAGGTGATGGTGAGGTTGCCCTTCATGCCGTCGCCCCACGTCAGGGCGCCGTTCGCGGTCATCGACATGGTGTCGCCGATGCTGGTGGTGGAACGGACCCTGGCCGACTCCGCCTTGTCGGTGGACTTCTCGGCGGACCGCAGGGCGGCGAGGGGGTTGGCGTGGGTGAGGCTTCTGCCGACCGCCTTGTCGCCCTCCCCGGAGCCCTCCGTGCCGCAGGCGGCCACCCCGGTCAGCGCGGTGACCACCGCGACGGCAAGGGTCACCCGGCGTGCGGTCGTGCTCTTCATTCGTCCTACCCCCATGCGAGTCCGGTGCCTGCACCGTAGCCCAGGCCACTGACAGTCGTACGACAGTCCGCACAAAGAAAGGACGGGCCCCGCACCTCGGAGGTTGCGGGGTCCGCCCTTTGCTTACGCGTCCGTGACGCGGCTGCCGGGTGAGCGCTGGGCTCAGACGGCGGCCGGGTCCTCCTCGACGAGGAGGTTGCGGGTGCGGTTCGAGTCGACCGGAATGCCGGGGCCCATCGTGGTGCTGATGGCGGCCTTCTTGATGTAGCGACCCTTGGCGGCGGACGGCTTCAGACGGAGGATCTCCTCCAGGGCCGCGCCGTAGTTCTCCACCAGCTGGGCGTCCTCGAAGGACGTCTTGCCGATGATGAAGTGCAGGTTCGAGTGCTTGTCGACGCGGAACTCGATCTTGCCGCCCTTGATCTCCGTCACGGCCTTGGCCGTGTCGGGGGTGACGGTGCCGGTCTTCGGGTTCGGCATCAGACCACGCGGGCCGAGGACGCGGCCGAGGCGGCCGACCTTGCCCATGAGGTCCGGGGTGGCGACGACGGCGTCGAAGTCCAGACGGCCCTTCGCCACCTCGTCGATCAGCTCGTCGGCGCCGACGATGTCGGCGCCCGCGGCACGCGCGGCCTCGGCACGGTCGCCGGTCGCGAAGACCAGGACCCGGGCGGTCTTACCGGTGCCGTGCGGGAGGTTCACGGTGCCACGGACCATCTGGTCGGCCTTGCGCGGGTCGACACCCAGACGGAAGGCGACCTCGACGGTGCCGTCGAACTTGGTCGTGGAGGTCTCCTTGGCGAGACGGACGGCCTCGAGCGGGGCGTACTGCTTCTCCCGGTCGATCTTGGCGTCCGCAGCGCGGAGAGCCTTGCTGCGCTTGCTCACAACTGCTCCTGGGGGTTCTGTGAGGAGTCGTGGTACGGGCCGAGCAGGCCCTGCCACGTGCGGCTTTTCACGGCCGCATGACTACGGGGTGGGGAATCAGCCCTCGACCGTGATGCCCATGGAGCGGGCGGTGCCGGCGATGATCTTGGACGCGGCGTCCAGGTCGTTGGCGTTGAGGTCGGGCATCTTGGTCGTGGCGATCTCGCGGACCTGCGCCTCGGTGATCTTGGCGACCTTGGTCTTGTGCGGCTCGCCGGAGCCCTTCTCCACGCCCGCGGCCTTGAGGATCATCTTCGCGGCCGGCGGCGTCTTGGTGACGAAGGTGAAGGAGCGGTCCTCGTAGACCGTGATCTCCACCGGGATCACCCAGCCACGCTGCGACTCGGTCGCGGCGTTGTAGGCCTTGCAGAACTCCATGATGTTGACGCCGTGCTGACCCAGCGCCGGACCGACCGGCGGGGCCGGGTTCGCCGCACCGGCGTTGATCTGGAGCTTGATGAGCCCCGTGACCTTCTTCTTCTTGGGAGGCATAGCTCTCCGGGTCCTTTCAATTCGGGTCCCTGCCCGCATCCGGGGACCACCCGGACGCAGGCATACCGCACAACGATAACGGGTATGGATGCGCGGCCAAAAACCGTGCAGGTCAGGCGGACGCCGAGCGCCTGCCTGACCTGCACGGAAGCGGTTCGTCCAGAAGGAACTAGTTCTTCTGGAAGTGGTGACCCAAGTCTGCCACGTGGGGCGGTCTACTGTAGTGCCCTTTGTGACCTGCGCGGATGCCGGGACTAGTTGTCATCATCTGTCAACGTCGGTTCGCCTCGCACGGCCCCCAGACGGCCCGGGCGTGGGGGACGCGCCGTTGCGGCTCTCATCATGACCAAGCGGGCGGCCCCGGCTCACCGCGTTCGTCGGCTTCCCCGGCCAGGGCCGCCAGGCAGAGGCGGGGGGAGGCTGGTGACGCCACTGAGCACGCAGGCGATGGACCAGAGTGACGACCCCGAAGATAACGGCGATCACCAGAGCACAAAACAAGATCACAAACAGCACGATGATCGCGATGGTGAGGATCCAGGCTTCCCAGCCGCTGGACCGCATAGCCCATTCACCACCCTCGGCTGTCGTCGCTTCAGCCCCCTGTTCAGAGTAGTGCCGATGACTTCTCGCAGGTCAAGAACGCGGGGTGATGACTGATGACTGCTTGTAAGGGGATCGCTACCCAGACCCCTCAGCACCTTCCCAGCTCCCGTCCCGTACGCCGTCGACCCACACACCGTGGAGCGGACGTGGTTCAGGGCGTCAAGGTGGAGCGCGCCACTGTACGAACGACCTTGACGCCCTGGGCCGCGTCTGCTCGGCTCTGCCTGGGTCGATGGTGTGCGGGACGGGAGCCCCCAGCATCCGCCACGATGGACCCGCGGGCGGCGACGGCGCCCCCTCCATCCCGGTGCCGGCCGGTCCCCCGCCGGAGGCACTGTTCTGACCGTGGCCGTGCTCGCGGTGATCGACTCATGGCCATCGGCCCTATCCACACGTGGGCGCGCGGAGGCGCAGCCGGGGCGGAGCGGGCCGGAGGCAGGAGCGGCGCCCCGAGCGGAGCCGTGAGCGCGCCCGGCGGAGCGGAGCGCAGCCGGGGCTTGATGAGGTAGAGAAACCTGTAACTCGTGCCCTGGCGGCCTCGTGGTCCCGGCTATGAGCGGTCTGGCTCCGATTGCAGCGTCTTAAGGACAGACTCAGGGTCCCCGTCGTAGACAAGGTGCGGCTCGTCGGGCTGCGGGGCCACGAATCGCTTGCGATAGCGGATCAGGTCGCTCTCGGCGAAGTAGATCGAGTTCGGATCGTCCTCGTGCCGAGCGTTGCGCTTGCTCACGCGGGCCCACAGCTCCTCGTGGCTTGCCTCGAGGTAGACCACGACCGAGACCGCACCTCCTTCGGTCGCAACCGATCGCCAGTGAGCACGGTCTTCCGGCGTCCAGAAGCCATGGTCCACCACCACATCGTGCCCGGCCTGGAGCTGCTCACGGAGCTCCACCGATGTCTCTTCGAGGATCGGCTGCTCAAGGGTCGGGAACGTTCCTCGGGGGAAGTCGACCCCATACACACCATGTCGGCGGAACATCTCTTCGTCTGGGCAGAGCCTGACGAACCCTCGTGCTGTCAGCGCACGGGCCAGAGTGGTCTTCCCTGAGCCGGGAAGCCCGACCATGAGGACGCAGAACGGTTGACGAGCACTGTTTGCGGCGGTCACTGGGTGACTTCCGATTCCGTCTGCCACGTACGACCGGGGCCGCCGAGGTCGACGCCGTACTCAACGACAGTGCCTTCACTGTCGACGAACTTCGCAGTCATGACGACCACCGGGTCCCGCAGTGCCTTCTCGGGGTCCAGCTCCAGTAGCTCCGCATCTTCCGGGGTGAGCAGTCGGGCCGACGCGGTGTCGAACCGGTGCGTGATGGGGCGGCCGGTTGCTTGCGCGATGAGTTGCAGCGACGTTCCCCCGGTCAGTCGCTCACTGCTGGTGAGCTGTGGGATCAGCTCTCCGTACCTGACGGGAATCCATGACGTCGAGTGCGCGACGATGCCGTGTCGGTCGCGGTAGACCCTGCTGCGCCGGATCACATTCGAGCCGGGCTTGAGATCCAGCGCTTGCGCCACGTCTGCGGGCGCCGGCACCACCGAAGCCTGATGCGAGTCGGACCGTTCGCCGGTTCCCCAACTAGACCCGGTACGGCGGCCTCGGTCCTGGCGCTGAGACCCGGAGGACATAGGGGCAGGACGGTCCAGGACCTCGGTCCCAATGCCGTGGATGCCCCTGACAAGGCCCTCGTTACGCAGCTTCCGCAACGCCTTCTCGGCAGTCGCGGAGCTGACGCTCCACTCCTGCGAGAGGTTCTTGATGCTCGGCAGAAGGGATCCCGGCTGGAGTTCGCCGGACGTGATCAGCTCCGCGTAATGGGCGGCAATCTGCGCATAGGGCGCTCGATTGTCGGCCTGGTCTGCCATCGGGTCAGCTCCCTTGTCTCAGTTGACTGCATCCCTAGCGTACCCCTTGACACCCTAAGGTTCCCTAGGGAACCTTAGGGATGTACCTGCTGCTGAGTTAGCGAGGTCCAGAACCAACTACGCCTGCCCAGGGGCGGCGCTCAACCGCCAAGAAGAACCGCCGCCCCTGGCTCCCTCGAAGGGAAGTCCCATCATGCCCGCGACTCTGGTTGCTGAACACGTCCCCTCGGTCGCTTTATCTGTGCCGTCCGTGTCGGTCGAAGAGCTGTCGAACGGTGAGCGGACTGTGGCGCTGTACGCCTCGGATCTGCCGGACGGCTATCGCTACAAGCGCGGGGACGAAGCGCAGCTTGTTGCCTGGATCATTCAGGGGGCCAACCGGGTGGGCCTGGACCGGCTCCGTCACGTCGCCGCGCTGGAGGCCGGATACCGGCGTCTTGAGGCGCGAAAGCGGGTCACGGCTGAGCAGAAGCGGACTCACGCCGAGCGCTTCCCGAACCGCAAGCGCGACCGGCGGGCCGGGGAACTGGCTGCGCTCGTTACGCACTTCTCCTCCATGAGTGATGAGGCTCGGGAGCGTGGCGGCCGGTTCCTGCTGGACGGGCCGTGCCCCGAGTGCGGCGACACCCGACAGGTGTGGGCGTGCTGGGCCGTCGACGTGGATGCGGACTGGTACGAGGAGGGCTACGGTCCGTGCTCGCTGTGCGGGGGTGCCGCGTGACGGTGTTCCCCGTCCCTCCGGAGGCCGTGGCCGGTGCTGCGGCCTCCATGGGCGTTGACCCTGTGACCCTGGCAGACCTGCTGCGGGTGGCGAACTCGCCCGGCTTCGATCGGTGGCAGGAACAGGTGCGCCGTACCGGCGGCTGCGCTCACCCGATCCGGCTCATGGGTCAGACCGTGACCCGCGATGCCAAGACTGGTGACGTGCTGTACTCCTACAGCACTGAGCAGGAGCCAGGCGGCATGCTGCGAGTCGCCTGCGGCAACCGGCGGGCCTCCCGCTGCCCGGCCTGCGCGTGGACCTACGCGGGCGACACCTATCACCTGATCCGGGCTGGGATCACGGGGGATGAGCGCAAGGACGTGCCTGCGACCGTGCGGGATCACCCTCGCGTCTTCGCCACCCTCACTGCCCCGTCGTTCGGCCCGGTTCACAACCGGCCCGACTCCGGCCGCTGCCGCTGCGGGAGCTCCCACGCCGAGGATGACCCGGCCCTCGGCACAGCCCTTGATCCGGAACGGTACGACTACGCGGGCGCGGTGCTGTTCAACAACTACGCCGGGGATCTGTGGCGGCGCTTCACCATCTACCTGCGCCGGGAAATCGCCGCGCGGGCGGGGCTGACACAGTCGGCGCTGCGGGAGGTGTGCCAGGTCTCCTTCGGCAAGGTCGCCGAGTTCCAAAAACGCGGGGCCGTGCACTTTCACGCCGTGGTGCGCCTAGACGGTCCGGCTGGTCCCGACACCGCTCCGCCGGCCTGGGCAACGGTGGCTCTGCTGGACGGGGCGATTCGGGCCGCCGCCGGGCGCGTCTCGGTGCCGGTGCCTGAGTCCGGCAACCATCCGGAGCGTGTCCTGCGCTGGGGCTCCCAGGTCGACGTGCAGGCCATCGGTGCGCTGGGCCGTGAGGAACTGACCGAACAGGCGGTCGCCTCGTACGTGGCGAAGTACGCCACGAAGGCGGCCGAGACCACGGGCACCGTCGACCGCCGCATCGGGGAGCTGGCGGAGCTGGACAAGCTGCCGCTGCCTGCACACACCCGGCGGCTCATCGAAGCCTGCTGGGCGCTGCATGACGCCTACCCGGAACGGCTGCTGGCCCGGTGGGCTCACATGCTCGGCTTCCGTGGCCACTTCTCCACCAAGTCCCGCAGCTACTCCACCACCCTCGGCGCGCTGCGCCAGGCGCGGGCCGACTTCCGGGCCCAGCAGGAACGCCGCGCACGCGGGCTCTCCGAAGACCTCGACGACTCGGAGGGCTCCACGCTCGTGCTCGCCCACTGGGCCTACGCCGGACAGGGCCACACCCCCGGTGAATCCTGGCTCGCCTCCTCAATCGCGCGGGATATCCGGCTGAACCGCGAGACAGCACGCGAAGCCTTGGCAGACCTGGACGACTGGGAGGTGTCCGCATGAGGCGCTCACTGCCGTCTCGCTACCTGACCCCGATCGACGTCGCTGACCTGCTCGGCGTGCCGGTCGAGACCGTCTACCAGTGGCGGCGCAAGGGCACCGGTCCCCGCGGCTTCCGCGTCGGCCGGCATCTCCGCTTCGACCCCGAAGACGTCCGCACCTGGGTCGAATCTCTGATGGAGGGGGCCGCCTGATGGCCGGACACATCCAAGACCGGTGGTACAAGACTGAGCCGGGACCGGACGGCAAGCCCGTGAGGGTCAAGACTGAACGCTTCGGCGTCGGCCTGCGCTACCGCGCCCGCTACATCGGGCCGGACGGCTCCGAGAAATCCAAGAGCTTCCCGGACAAGCAGAAACGCAAGGCCGAACAGTGGCTCGCCAACATCGAAGCGGATATGTCGCGGGGCCACTACATCGACCCGGCTGCCGGAAAGATCACGTTCAGGAAGTACGCCGAAGACTGGTTGGCCTCGCAGACGACTGACCCGGCTACCAGGGTCGCGGTCGAAAGTCGGTTACGGCTTCATGCCTTTCCGTACCTGGGCAGTCGGCCGCTGGCCTCGTTCCAGCCGTCGCACATCCGCTCTTGGGCTCGGCTCCTGGAGGACACGGGGGCGGCAAGCTCTTATCGGCGGGTGATCTTCGGGAACGTCTCGGCCGTGCTGTCGGCCGCCGTGGATGACGGCTACCTGGCGCGCAACCCGTGCCGGGCTGGTTCGGTCCGGCCGCCCAAGCCGTCCCCCGGACGAGTCACCCCCTGGTCGCCTGATCGCGTCTTCGCGGTCCGGGCCGGGATGCCTGATCGGCTCCGGGCCATGGTCGACGTGGGCGCGGGCTGCGGCCTCCGACAGGGCGAGATCTTCGGGCTAGCCGTGGACGACGTGGACCCGCTGTCCGGAGTGCTGCATGTCACACAACAGGTGAAGCTGGTGAACGGTCACCTGATCTACGCGCCGCCCAAGAACAACAAGCTGCGTGACGTACCTCTCCCCGACTCGGTGGCGTCCGTCCTCGCGAAGCACATGACGGCCTTCCCGCCGGTCGAGGTGACCTTGCCGTGGCTGCGCTCGGACGGACCGCCGGTGACCAAGCTCCTGTACTTCTCCACCCAAGAGGGTGGAGCGCTCCGCCGGAACGACTTCAACACCCACGCCTGGAAGCCTGCGCTGGCTTCCGCCGGCATCATCCCGGTGCCTGGCGTGGGCGAGAGGTACAAGGAATCCCGCGAAGACGGCATGCACGCCCTACGGCACTTCTACGCCTCGGTCCTCCTGGACTCGGGCGAGAGCGTCAAGGCCGTGAGCACCTACCTGGGACACAGCGATGCCGGGTTCACCCTGCGGACGTACACCCACCTGATGCCGACCAGTGAGACCCGGACCCGGAAAGCCGTGGATGCGGTCTATCGGAAGGCCCGGAGGCCACCCACGGCCCAGTGACGGCCCCCTGGACGCGAGAGAGCCCCTGCCCAACGGGAAACCGCTGGTCAGGGGCTCTCTCGGATGATCGCGAAGCTAGTTCTTCTGGATCTGGTCGAAGGAGAGCTCGACCGGCGTCTCGCGGCCGAAGATCTCCACCAGGCCCTTGACCTTCTTCGAGTCGGGGTTGATCTCGTTGATGGTCGCCTGGAGCGTGGCGAACGGGCCGTCGGTGACGGTGACCGAGTCGCCGACCTCGAAGTCCAGCACCTGGACCTCGACCTTGCGCTGCGGGGCGGGCTTGCCCTCGGCCTCGGCGGCCTCGCGGGCGGCCTTCTCCTCGGCCTCCGGGGCGAGCATCTTGACGATCTCGTCCAGGGTCAGCGGGTAGGGGTCGTAGGCGTTGCCCACGAAGCCGGTGACACCCGGGGTGTTGCGGACGACGCCCCAGGACTCGTTCGTCAGGTCCATGCGGACCAGGACGTAACCCGGCAGCTTGTTCTGCTTGATCGTCTTGCGGTCGCCGTTCTTGATCTGGACGACCTCTTCCTGCGGCACCTCGGCCTGGAAGATGTAGTCCTCGACGTTCAGCGAGACGGCGCGCTGCTCCAGGTTGGTCTTCACGCGGTTCTCGTAGCCGGCGTAGGTGTGGATGACGTACCACTCGCCGGGCAGGGTGCGAAGCTCCTCGCGCAGGGCCTGGACGGGGTCGACGGGCTCGGCCGGCTCCTCCTCGGCCTCCGCGACCGGGGCGGCGGGCTCGTCGTCCGTGACGTCCGCGCCCTCCTCGTCCTCGACGTGCAGGGCGGCCTCCTCGGCCGGCTCCCCCAGTTCGGCCTCGGCAGCCTCGAACTCGTCCCGCTCGTCCGCGCCCTCGACGATGTCGAGCTCGTCGTCCACCGTCTCGTCCGGCTCGATGGCGTCGTTCAGGTTCGGGTCAGACACGATGGCTGCTTCTTCCTGGATACATAGGGGTGGAACATGCGAAAACGGGCGCCGGTACCACGGCGCCCTTCGCTTTCGGCTCAGCCGAAGACGTACTTGGCCGCGTGGTTGAGCCCATAGTCAATCACGGTCACCAGGGCGATCATGATGGCGACGAAGAAGATCACCACGGTCGTGTACGACGTCAGCTGGTTGCGAGTCGGCCAGACGACCTTGCGGAGTTCCGCGACGATCTGGCGGTAGAAGATGGCGAGGCGCTTCAGCGGGCCCTTCTTGGCGCGCTTGCCGCCCTTGCGGTTCTTCTTCTTGGACTCGGGCACCTGGTCCTGAGCATCAGGCGTGTCGATGGAGCCCACGGCGTCCGTCATTCGTCCTCACCTGATCCCGGGTCGTGGCCGTGCCGCGCCCGGTTTCTGAGCCGCACGGCGGTGCATTGCTGTACGTACATGCGCACACATCCTGGCGGTGTGTGTAGCAGGGCCGGAGGGACTTGAACCCCCAACCGCTGGTTTTGGAGACCAGTGCTCTACCAATTGAGCTACGACCCTTTGTGTGTCCCCCAACGTACCGCATTCGGCCGGATGCTCGGTGTGCACCGGCTGTGCAGCGGCCGCTGAAGGCCAACGAGGGAAGAGTGTACGTGGTCCGGGGCCCGGCGTCGAACAGAAAGACCCGGTCCGGGGTCGTCGGAGTGAAGATCGTCCAGGCCGGAGGCGGGATTCGGACCCGTGTTCACGCCTCGACCCATTGCTGTTCAGTCTGTGAAACCCGCGTGCCGGGGCCATTTCCGGTCTGAAACGATGGGCGCATGAGCGCTGCAACCCCTCCCACCGAGCGCCGGGTCTCCGCCCGAGTCGGCGCGATCTCCGAGTCCGCCACCCTCGCCGTGGACGCCAAGGCCAAGGCCCTGAAGGCCGCCGGGCGTCCGGTGATCGGCTTCGGCGCCGGTGAGCCCGACTTCCCGACTCCGGACTACATCGTCGAGGCGGCCGTCGAGGCCTGCAAGAACCCGAAGTACCACCGGTACACGCCGGCCGGCGGCCTGCCGGAGCTGAAGGCCGCGATCGCCGCGAAGACGCTGCGTGACTCCGGCTGGGAGCCCGACGTCTCGCAGATCCTGGTCACCAACGGCGGCAAGCAGGCCATCTACGAGGCGTTCGCCGCGATCCTCGACCCGGGCGACGAGGTCATCGTCCCGGCGCCGTACTGGACGACCTACCCGGAGTCGATCCGCCTGGCCGGCGGTGTCCCGGTCGACGTCGTCGCCGACGAGACCACCGGCTACCGCGTCACCGTGGAGCAGCTGGAGGCGGCGCGCACGGAGAAGACCAAGGTCGTCCTCTTCGTCTCCCCCTCCAACCCGACCGGCGCGGTGTACTCCGAGGCCGAGACCGAGGCGATCGGCCGCTGGGCCGTCGAGCACGGTCTGTGGGTGCTGACCGACGAGATCTACGAGCACCTGGTCTACGGCGACGCGTCCGCCGTGTCCCTGCCGGCGCTGCTGCCCGAGCTGCGTGACAAGTGCGTCGTGGTCAACGGTGTCGCCAAGACGTACGCCATGACCGGCTGGCGGGTGGGCTGGGTCATCGGCCCGAAGGACGTGGTCAAGGCCGCGACGAACCTGCAGTCGCACGCCACCTCGAACGTCTCCAACGTGGCCCAGGTGGCCGCCCTGGCCGCCGTCTCCGGCGACCTGGAGGCCGTGGCGAAGATGCGTGAGGCCTTCGACCGCCGCCGCCGCACGATCGTGCGGATGCTCAACGAGATCGACGGCGTGCTCTGCCCGGAGCCCGAGGGCGCCTTCTACGCCTACCCGTCGGTCAAGGCCCTGCTCGGCAAGGAGATCCGCGGCAAGCGCCCGCAGGACACCGTGGAGCTGGCCGCTCTCATCCTGGAGGAGGCCGAGGTCGCGGTCGTCCCGGGTGAGGCCTTCGGCACGCCGGGCTACCTGCGGCTGTCGTACGCGCTCGGGGACGAGGACCTCGTCGAGGGCGTGAGCCGGATCCAGAAGCTGCTGGCGGAGGCGCGGGACTAGCCCGTCGTACTCACGCGCGTGTGCGGGCCGTTTCCCTCCGGGGAGGCGGCCCGCTCCTGTGTGCGAGCAAGAGCACGTAAGGGGAAACGGCTACCGGGACGGCGGTGACGTGCGGCAGGATCTGGGAATGGAGCATGTACGTGATCTCTCCCGACTGCCGAAGGCCCATCTGCACCTGCACTTCACCGGTTCGATGCGGCCGACGACCGTCCTGGAACTGGCCGACAAGTACGGCGTACGCCTGCCCGAGGCCCTGACGGACGCCCTGACCAGCGGGGAACCGCCGCGGCTGCGGGCGACGGACGAGCGGGGATGGTTCCGCTTCCAGCGGCTGTACGACGCGGCGCGCTCCTGCCTGAGAGAGCCCGAGGACATCCGGCGGCTGGTCCGGGAGGCCGCGGAGGAGGACGTGCGGGACGGTTCGGGCTGGCTGGAGATCCAGGTGGACCCCACGTCGTACGCGCCCCGGATGGGCGGTCTGATCCCGGCCCTGGAGATCATTCTGGACGCGGTCGAGACGACGTCCCGGGAGACCGGGCTCGGTATGCGGGTGCTGGTGGCGGCGAACCGCATGAAGCACCCCCTGGACGCCCGTACGCTGGCCCGGCTCGCGGTGCGGTACGCCGACCGGGGCGTCGTCGGCTTCGGGCTGTCGAACGACGAGCGGCGCGGGATGGCGCGGGACTTCGACCGTGCCTTCCACATCGCGCGTGAGGGCGGCCTGCTGGCGGCCCCGCACGGCGGCGAGCTGACCGGTCCGGCGTCGGTGCGCGACTGCCTGGACGATCTGCACGCCTCCCGGATCGGGCACGGCGTGCGCGCCGCGGAGGACCCGCGGCTGCTGAAGCGGCTGGCGGACCGGGGCATCACCTGCGAGGTGTGCCCGGCGTCGAACGTCGCGCTCGGTGTCTACGAGAAGCCCGAGGACGTCCCCCTGCGGACCCTCTTCGAGGCGGGCGTCCCGCTGGCCCTGGGCGCCGACGACCCGCTGCTCTTCGGTTCCCGCCTCGCGGCCCAGTACGTCATCGCCCGCGAGCACCACGGCTTCACGGACGCCGAACTCGCCGAGCTGGCCCGCCAGTCCATCCGCGGTTCGGCCGCCCCGGAGGACGTCAGGGCCCGGCTGCTGTCCGGCGTGGACGACTGGCTGACTCACCCGGCCGCCTGAAATCGGCGTACGGCGGATAGGCCTGGAAGCAGATCAGCACCTCGGGGCCGCGCGGGTCGCCGGGCTCGCCCGCCAGGCCCCGGAAGCAGTCCATGAGGGCGGATCCGCCCTCGACGATCCCCTTCCGCCGCGGGCCCCAGCCCGCCGCGTACGCGCAGGACATCGCCGTGTCGGCGAAGACGCCCCGGCTGCCGGTGAGGAAGAGCGTCCGGGCGTGGGTGGTGGGCCGCAGCTCCTCACGGCAGTCGGCGCGGTGCCGGCGCCGCTCCCGGTCGGCCGCGTCGCGCGCGGTACGTGCCTCGTCGGTCCGGACGGTGAGCGGGGTGCCCCGGACGAGTCCGCGGCGCAGCTCGGGCCAGGCGCTGGGCCGCAGCCCGTGGCTGTGGTGCACGAGCACCAGGTCGACCGGCTCGCCGCCGCCCGCGTGGTGGGCGGTGGCGGTGTCGCGCAGCGGGACGTGGACGATGGTGTGGCGCGAGCGGGCGGCGAAGGCGAACAGGCCGGCCAGACGGTTCAGCCCGTCGTGATCACCGGTGAGCAGGCCGTGCGGCTCCGGGGCGCGCAGTGAGGTGTGCCGCAGGGGCGGCCAGGGCTGGACGACGCGGCGCTCGTGCGGGCCCGTCCTGGGCCGGAACTCGCGCAGCGTCAGCCTCATGCCGTCACAGGCTCACGCCGACGGTCACGGGTTCGTTGACCAGGGTGACCCCGAAGGCCTCGCGGACCCCGGCGACGACCTCGCGGGCCAGGGCCAGCAGGTCCTCGGTGGTCGCGCCGCCCCGGTTGGTGAGGGCGAGCGTGTGCTTGGTGGAGATGCGGGCGGGCCCTGTGCCGTAGCCCTTGGTGAAGCCCGCCTTGTCGATCAGCCAGGCCGCCGAGGTCTTGGTGCGGCCCTCCCCGGCCGGGTACGCGGGCGGCTCGGCGCCCTCGCCCAGCCGCTCCCGCACGCGCGCGTGGAAGGCGGTGAACTGCTCCTCGGTGAGGATCGGGTTGGTGAAGAAGGACCCGGCGGACCAGGTGTCGTGGTCCTCGGGGTCGAGCACCATGCCCTTCCCGGCGCGCAGCTTCAGCACGGTCTCGCGGGCCGCGGCGAGCGGCACCCTGTCGCCCGGTTCGACACCGAGCGCGCGGGCCGCCTCGGCGTACTTGACGGGCGCCGACAGACCGCCCGCGTCCTCGAGACCGAAGCGGACCCGCAGCACGACGTAGCGCTCGGGGTCGGCCTTGAAGCGGCTGTGCCGGTAGGAGAAGGCGCACCCCTCGTTCGTCAGCGTGACCGTCTCGCCGGCCCGGCGGTCGTAGGCGATCACCTCGGTGACCGTCGCGGAGACCTCCTGGCCGTAGGCGCCCACGTTCTGGATCGGGGTGGCGCCCGCGGAGCCCGGGATCCCGGCCAGGCACTCGATCCCGGCGAGCCCGGCCTCGACGCTGCGTGCGACGGCGTCCGTCCAGACCTCGCCGGCCGCCAGCTCCAGTGTGGTGCCGCGCAGTTCGACGCCGCGCGTGGCGATGCGCAGGGCGGTGCCGTCGAAGCCCTTGTCGCCGATGACCAGGTTGGACCCGCCGCCGATGATCAGCAGCGGCGTCCCGGTGTCGTCGGCCCGGCGGACGGCGTCGATCACCTCCGCGTCGGTGGTGGCGGTGACCAGCCGGGCCGCGGGGCCGCCCAGCCGGAAGGTGGTCAGCGGGGCGAGGGGGGCGTCGTGGAGTTCCTGCACGGGCCCAAGACTACGAGACGGCGCCGACGGCCCGGTGGCGCCGGCCTTCCCTGTGAGCGGAGAGGGCAGGATTCGAACCTGCGTGGACCCCGTGGGATCCGACCTCAAGACAAGCCCTCGGTCCCCGATAAACCACTCCGGGCACCT
>NZ_JBEXYS010000015.1:58651-183391 GCF_040631045.1 Streptomyces sp. NPDC005706
CACCTCTCCACGCTCCCGGCCCGGTCCCCCGCGCCGTTCACAACAACAACGGTGCCAGGCCCCGCTGACAAGACCCTGACACCCCACTGACGAGCCACGACGACACACACCGCACAACACGAACACGCGCGCGGCCTCAAAGGCCCACGCGCGCGTCCGAACATATTGCGTTGTCAGGCGGAGAGGGCAGGATTCGAACCTGCGTGGACCCCGTGGGATCCGACCTCAAGACAAGCCCTCGGTCCCCGATAAACCACTCCGGGCACCTCTCCACGCTCCCGGCCCGGTCCCCCGCGCCGTTCACAACAACAACGGTGCCAGGCCCCGCTGACAAGACCCTGACACCCCACTGACGAGCCGCGACGACGCGCGCGTGGGCCTCGAAAGGTCCACGCGCGCGTGCGGTGCCGTTGGTGTCAGACGGAGAGTGCCTCGGCGGCCGGTGCGGGCTCCTGCCCTGCGGCCGGGTCGGTGCTCGGCGCGTGCCGTCGGCCCGGGACGAGCAGGGCGGCCAGGCCGGCGAGGGCTACCACCGCCGAGCCGGTGACGAGGGCGGGCCGCAGGCCGTCCACGAAGTCCTGGGCGCCGGCGTAGCCACCCTGGGCGGCGAAGATCGACGACATGATGGCGATGCCGAGCGCGCCGCCCACCTCGCGCAGCGCGTTGTTGGCGCCGGAGGCGATGCCCTGCTCCTGTGGGCGGACGCTGGACATCACCAGGTTGGCGGCCGGGGCGAAGTACAGGGCCATGCCGATGCCGCTGATCACCAGCCCGGGGAGCTGAGCCGAGTAGGAGACGTCGGCGGAGACCACGGAGGCCAGGTAGCCGAGGCCCGCCGCCTGGAGGAACAGGCCGGTGGCGACGACCGGGCGGCCGCCGATGCGGTCGGAGAGGATGCCCGCCACGGGCGCCACGAGCATCGGCATACCGGTCCACGGCAGCATCCGCAGCCCCGCCTCGGTGGGCGAGTAGCCGAGCACGCCCTGCATGTACTGGCTGAGCAGGAAGATCGAGCCGAACATGCCGACGAACATCAGCAGGCTGGCCGCGTTGATCCCGGTGAAGGCGCGGGAGCGGAACAGCCGCATCGGCAGCATCGGGTTGGTGGCGCGGGCGCTGTAGAGGACGAAGCCCACCAGCAGCGCGCCCCCGGCGAACAGGGCGGTCAGCACCAGGGAGCCGGTCCAGCCGTCGGCGGGCCCGCGGACCAGGCCGTACACGATTCCGAAGAGTCCGCCGCTGGCGAGCAGGGTGCCGGGCAGGTCGAGCCGGGCACCGGTGCCGTACGACTCGGCGAGGCGCAGTCGGGCGAGCGGCAGCAGGGCCACGCCGAGCGGGACGTTCAGCCAGAAGATCCAGTGCCAGGAGATGTGTTCGGTGAGGCTTCCCCCGATGAGCGGCCCGGACGCGACCGCGAGGCCGTTGACGGCGCCCCAGATGCCGTACGCCATGCCGCGCTTGGCGGCGGGCACGGCGGCGGTGAGCAGGGTGAGGGTGAGCGGCATCAGCACGGCCGCGCCGACGCCCTGGACGGCGCGGGCGGCGATGAGGGAGCCGATGCCGGGAGCCATGGCCGCGGCGGCGGAGGCGCCGGTGAAGACGGTGAGTCCGGCGAGGAAGAGCCGGCGGCGCCCGAAGCGGTCGCCGAGCGCGGCACCGGACATCAGCAGGACGGCGAAGGTGAGCGTGTAGGCGCTGACCGTCCATTCGAGGTCGTCCAGCGCGCCTCCGAGGTCCTCACGGATGGAGGGCAGCGCGGTGGTGACGACGAGGTTGTCGAGTGCCGCCATGAACCCGGCGACGCTGGTGATGACGAGGGCCCAGGCGGCGCCCCCGCGTCGTGCGGTCTGCTGTGACATCTCTCCCCCAGAGGGTGTTCCAGCGGTTGATTAGTAATTGCTGACTAACTTTTGCGCGCATGAAAGAGGCGGGACTCCGCCTCCCGCTGCGCCTAGTGCTGGAGCCGACCGGCGATCTGGGACGACGGGTACATCGCCTGCCAGACCCGGTGCCCGGGCGGGAACCCCATGGCGGCCAGGGTGTTGATGAGCATCCCGTACGCCATGAAGGTCGTGGTCTCGCCGTCGTCCGCGCCGAGCGGCAGATGCACGGTGTCCCAGAGCCGCATCCAGGCGGCCCGTACGGCCTCCCCGAACCCGTGCTCCCCCTCCGCCTCGGCGGCGGCCACCGTGATGTACGTCTGCATCTGCATCTGGAGCTTCTCGGGCTGCTCCGTGATCAGGCGCACATAGGCGTCGGCCATGGCGTGCAGGGCCTCCTCGCCCTCCAGCCCCTCCGCGGCCTCCGCGAAGACCCGGCAGGTGTCCTCCACGCACCGCAGCGAGGCGGCCATGAAGATCGCCTTCTTGCCCTCGAAAAGCCGGAAGAGGTAGGGCTGCGAGACACCGACCCGCTTGGCGATCGCTTCGGTGGAGGTGCCGTAGTACCCCTTCCGCGCGAACTCGGAGATCGCCGCGCGAATGACGCTCTCGCGCCGCTCTTCCGCACTCATCCTGGGCATGAAAGAAAGTTAGTGCTCAATTACTAACTTCGTCAAGGCCTGCAGGCCCCGGATAGGGCGAGGGGCGCCCACCTCGCGGTGGACGCCCCTCGCTCGAACAGCCGAAACCCTCAGGCCAGCCGCACGACCGCGCGGGACATGCCCAGCACCTTCTGGCCGCCGCTCGTCGCCGTCAGGTCCACCCGCACCGTCCGGTCGTCGAGCTTGGCCGCGACCTTGGCGCCGACCTCGATCACCGCGCCCTCGTCGTCGTTCGGCACGACCACCGGCTTGGTGAAGCGGACGCCGTACTCCACGACCGCGGCCGGGTCACCGGTCCAGTCGGTGACCACGCGGATCGCCTCGGCCATGGTGAACATGCCGTGCGCGATGACGTCCGGCAGGCCCACCTCCTTGGCGAACTTCTCGTTCCAGTGGATCGGGTTGAAGTCCCCGGAGGCGCCCGCGTACCGCACCAGCGTGGCACGGGTCACGGGGAAGGTCTGGGCCGGCAGTTCGGTGCCGACCTCGACGTCGTCGTACGCGATCTTCGCCGTCATCGGTTGCCTCACGCCTCCTCGGCTGCACGGGCCACGAGCTTGGTCCAGGCGGTCACCACGTGCTCGCCGGCCTCGTCGTGCACCTCGCCGCGGATGTCCAGGATGTCGTTGCCCGCGAGCGACTTGATGCCCTCGATGGTGGACGTCACCGTGAGCCGGTCACCGGCCCGCACCGGGCGGACGTAGGCGAACTTCTGGTCGCCGTGCACCACGCGGCTGTAGTCGAGCCCGAACTGCGGGTCCTCGATGACCTGTCCGGCGGCCCGGAAGGTGATGGAGAACACGAAGGTCGGCGGGGCGATCACGTCCGGGTGACCGAACGCCTTGGCGGCCTCCGGGTCCGTGTACGCCGGGTTGGTCTCCCCGACCGCCTCGGCGAACTCGCGGATCTTCTCCCGGCCCACCTCGTAGGGCGGGGTGGGCGGGTAGGTCCGCCCAACGAAGGACTGGTCGAGCGCCATTGGCCCGGCACCTCCTGGTCTCAAGCAGCGTGTCTGGTCTCAGCAGCCGGTGAAACGACGTGAGGCCGCCCCCCAGCTTGCGGGGGCGGCCTCACGTACGAGCCTGATTTATCGCGTTTCGCGGTGCGCGGTGTGCGCGTTGCAACGCGGGCAGTGCTTCTTCATCTCAAGGCGATCCGGGTTGTTACGCCGGTTCTTCTTGGTGATGTAGTTCCGCTCCTTGCACTCCACGCAGGCCAGCGTGATCTTCGGGCGGACGTCGGTGGCAGCCACGTGAGTGCTCCTAAGACGAACGGATGGACTATTTCAACGCAAGCAAGAGTAGCCGATCGAAGGACCGACCCCGCAATCGGCTACTGTCAGTAGCGGTGACCGGACTTGAACCGGTGACACAGCGATTATGAGCCGCTTGCTCTACCGACTGAGCTACACCGCTGTGATGCGATCGGGACCCGTCTTTCGACGGGAACCTCTCACACCAGAGCCCCAAAACGGAATCGAACCGTTGACCTTCTCCTTACCATGGAGACGCTCTGCCGACTGAGCTATTGGGGCGAGCGATGAAGACATTACACGGTCCGCCGCCGATCGCCCAAATCCGTATCCGGGGGCCCACCACGCTCCCCTTCCCGGCCGGTTCCGGGCCCTCCCGGCCGCCTCCGCGGCCCCCTGTCGGTGCGGGCACGCGCGCGTCCGGAGACCGCCCGCCCGCGGCGTCGACGGACGTCCCGCCATGGCCGGGCCACGCCGGTACGACTATTGCGCTCCTCCGCGCTCCACAGGGTTCGCCACCCTAGGCTCGACTCACTCTGCGTGATCTTGGGTCCGGCGCGTGTCCCGGGCCCCGCTCACGCGGCCTGCCCCGAGCCCCCGGCCCGAACCCTGGAGTCCGATGCCCGACAGCCAGCCGCAGCCGCCCCCGTGGCCGTCCAACCAGTCGGGCCCCTCCGGGCAGCCCGACCAGGCCGTGGTGCTGCTGTGCGGGGCGCGGCTCACCGACGGCCGGACCGTGGACGTACGGCTGGGCGGCGGGCGCATCGAGGTCGTCGGCACGGCCGGCAGCCTGACGCCGGGTCCGCCCAGGCCAGGCACCTCCCGCGTGGACCTCAGCGGCTACCTGCTCCTGCCGGCCCCGGCCGAGCCGCACGCCCACGGCGACACCGCGCTGTCCGCCGAGTACCCCGGACCCGTCTCGTACGCCCCCGACGACGTCCAGCGCCGGGCCACGGAGGCGGCCCTGCTCCAGCTCGGCCACGGCGCGACGGCGGCGCGCGCGCACGTACGCGTGGGCGACGTCCAGGGCCTCGGCGCGCTCGGTGCCGTGCTGCAGGCCCGGCGTTCACTGCGGGGCCTCGCGGAGCTGACCACGGTGGCGATGCCGCGCCTGCTGACCGGGGCGGCGGGGGCCGAGGGGCTCGCGATGCTCCGGGACGCGGTGAAGATGGGCGCGTCGGTGGTGGGCGGCTGCCCGGACACGGACCCGGACCCCACGGGCTATGTGGAGGCCGTCCTGGAGGTGGCCTCCGAGCACGGCTGCCCGGTGGACCTGCACACGGACGCCACCGACCCGGCCCGGCTCTCCCGGCTCGCGGCCATGGCGGGCGGTCTGCGCCCCGGCGTGACCGTCGGCCCGTGCGCCGGCCTCGCGCGCCTGCCGGCCGAGGCGGCCTCCCGGCTCGCGGAGCAGCTCGCCGCGGCCGGTGTGACGGTGGTCTGCCTCCCCCAGGGCGGCTGCGGCACGGCCGACCGGCGGGGCGCGGCGCCGGTACGGCTGCTGCGCGCGGCCGGGGTCCGGGTGGCGGCCGGCAGCGGCGCCCTCCGGGACGTCGCCAACCCCGTCGGCCGGGGCGACCCCCTGGAGGCCGCCTATCTCCTCGCCTCCGCGCACGGCCTGCGCCCCGAGGACGCCTACGAAGCGGTCAGCACCGCGGCCCGGCAGGCCATGGGCCTGCCGGAGGTGCGCGTCGAGGCCGGCTTCCCCGCCGAACTGCTGGCCGTACGCGGCGATCACCTGTCCGGCGCCCTCTCCCTCGCCTACAGCCGGATCGTGGTGCACCGCGGCCGGGTGGTGGCCCGCACGAGCGCGGTCCGCGAGTACTGCAACTCGGCGGCGGCGGCCGAGCTGGGGCTGCCCCGTCAGGGGCGGGGAGAGCTGTCCTGAGGGAGCCCGCCGTCGTACGGGAGCCCGGAGAGCACCCGAGGTGACGGGGGCCGGCGCCCCCAACCCATGCGGCGCACGGGCTCCTTCGGGCGTACGGTCGGAATCATGCGCATTGTCATCGCTGGTGGTCATGGTCAGATCGCGCTGCGGCTGGAGCGGGTGCTCGCCGCGCGCGGGGACGAGGTAGCGGGGATCATCCGCAAGGCGGAGCAGGGCGACGACCTGCGGGCTGTGGGCGCCGAACCGGTCCTGCTGAACCTGGAGTCCGCCTCGGTGGAGGAGGTCGCGGCACATCTGCAGGGCGCGGACGCGGCGGTCTTCGCGGCGGGCGCGGGCCCGGGCAGCGGCGCGGGCCGCAAGGACACGGTGGACAGAGGCGCGGCGGTGCTGTTCGCGGACGCGGCCGTACGCGCGCGCGTACGCCGTTTCGTGGTGGTCTCCTCGATGGGCGCGGACCCCGCGCACCAGGGCGACGACGTCTTCGACGTGTACCTGCGTGCCAAGGGTGCGGCCGACGCGTACGTCACCGGGCAGGAGGCCCTGGACTGGACGATCCTGCGCCCCGGCGCACTGACCGACGAGCCGGGCACCGGTCTGGTCCGGCTGGAGGCCCACACCGGCCGCGGCCCGGTCCCGAGGGACGACGTGGCGGCCGTACTGGCGGAGCTGGTGGACACTTCGGCGACGGCCGGCCTGACGCTGGAGCTGATCGGCGGCTCGACGCCGGTGTCGGTGGCCGTGAAGTCGGTCGCGGGGAACTGAGGACGCCGGCCGACCGTTCACCGATCGGGGGGCTACGGCCGAGCCGTTCACCGGCCGGGGGGCGACGGCCGTTCACCGGTCAGAAGAGAGGCAGCTGCCCGGGGAAGTCCGGCACGGCGTACCCGTCCAACGCCGGCTGCACCGCCCCGAGTTGTGCCTGGCGCCGGGACCCGGAGCAGGAGAGGAGTTCCCCGTTCTCCCGTGCCCCGGGCGGGTCGTGCCGTGCGAAGCGACCCGCGACGACGGCGATCTCACGGTGGCACACGGGACAGGTTCTGCGACGGGATGCCATGCGGCCAGTGTGCCCGCTGTCCCGCTGGCACCGCAGGACCCGAAGCGGCGCTCCCCCCTGCCCGGCGCCGCCGCACCGGACCGGAAACCGCCCGGCAGGCACAGGGGCACTCGCGGCCCGAAGGCGTGATCATGCCCTGTTCGACATCCGCATCGATCACCAGGGTGGCCCCTGGGCCGACTGCCAGCCCGTCACCGGCACCCACGACCCCCACGCCACAGGCAGCATGGGCCTGTGGAGCCTCCACGACAAAGGCCTCAACGGCAACCGACTCCTGGTCTCCACCCCCGAAGCCGACATCGCCTACGGCGTAGTCACCCTCACCAACGGCCCCCAGGTAAAAGCCACCACAGTCACCCTCCCCGGCACCACCTACCGCGCCTGGACCGCACCCATACCCAACGGCCAGACCATCACAGTCGACCAGTACGACACCCACCACTACCGACTCACCCACGACACCAACTGGCGCTGATCAGCGCGAACAACGGGCCTGGAATCCTGCGCGTCAGCGGGAAGCCCGGTCACCGGACTACCTGTTCCGCACGCGGCGGGCGGGCTCATCCGGATCGCCGGTTACGCCGAGGCGGGGGCCGAAGCTCGCATGCCGTGAGCTCACGCCGGTCAGCGCGCTCTCAGCTCGCGAAGCGCAGCGCCCTGATCACCTCGGCCACGCGGCATGGCGCACTTCGGGAACGACGAAAGGGTCTGTGACCAGCATTGCTGCTGGTCACAGACCCTTTCGGTCGTGTGGCGGCGCCAGGATTCGAACCTGGGAAGGCTGAGCCGGCAGATTTACAGTCTGCTCCCTTTGGCCGCTCGGGCACACCGCCGGGGTTGCTGCCCTTCGGACCGTCTTTCGGCGGTGCTCCGTGGCAACGACGTAAACAATACCCGATGCGTAGGGGTGCTTCGCCACCCGATTGATCTCCACCTCGTGGGCCGTGGGGTGACTAGGCTGGTGCGGATGCGGCCCGGCGCCACGCCGGGTTCGGCGGCCGCCGCCGCGCACCCGATACGCACCCGATACAAGGAGCCACAGGACATGGCCGACTCCAGTTTCGACATCGTCTCGAAGGTCGAGCGGCAGGAGGTCGACAACGCCCTCAACCAGGCCGCCAAGGAGATCTCGCAGCGCTACGACTTCAAGGGCGTGGGTGCCTCGATCTCGTGGTCCGGCGACAAGATCCTCATGGAGGCGAACTCCGAGGACCGGGTGAACGCCGTCCTCGACGTCTTCCAGTCCAAGCTGATCAAGCGCGGCATCTCGCTGAAGGCGCTGGACGCGGGCGAGCCCCAGCTCTCCGGCAAGGAGTACAAGATCTTCGCGACGATCGAGGAGGGCATCTCCCAGGAGAACGCGAAGAAGGTCGCCAAGATCATCCGTGACGAGGGTCCGAAGGGTGTCAAGGCCCAGGTCCAGGGCGAGGAGCTGCGGGTCACCTCCAAGAGCCGCGACGACCTCCAGACCGTGATCGCCCTGCTGAAGGGCAAGGACTTCGACTTCGCGCTGCAGTTCGTCAACTACCGGTAGGTCAACTGTCGGCGGTACCGCGCGGTCCGGCACCGCGGGGACCGCGGCCGGCGCAGGCAGGCCGTTGCCGGGTCATGACCAGGAAGGGTGGGCACCGGACGGTGTCCACCCTTCGGTCGCTCCTGGGCGCCTCGCCGCCCGCGCCTCAGTCGCGCGAGTTGCCGAACAGGAGGCGGTAGACGATCAGCAGGACCAGCGAGCCGCCGATCGCGGCGGCCCAGGTCGCGCCGTCGTAGAAGTGCTTGCTGATCGGGTGGTCCAGCCAGCGGGACGAGATGTAGCCGCCGATGAACGCGCCCGCGATGCCGATGAGGGTCGTGCCTATGAAGCCGCCCGGGTCGCGGCCGGGCAGCAGGATTTTGGCGATGGCTCCGGCCAGAAGCCCCAGGATGATCCAACCGATGATGCTCATGCCGTGAACCTGCCCTCCCGCGCTGTGTCCGCACTGGCCGGCCCTTCAGAATCCGGTGAGGATCGGCTGTCGGTCGCGCGCGTGTTCGTGCTGTGTCGAGGGAGAGGACGTCTCCAGTCCATCCGTCGGTTGCGCCGATCAGTAGGGTGCGGCGCATGACAGCTTCCGGAACCGCGTTGCGGCGCACGCTGGGCGTGCGGGACGCCGTGGTCGTCGGCCTCGGCGCGATGCTCGGGGCGGGGGTGTTCTCCGCACTGGGCCCGGCCGCCCGTGCGGCCGGGCGGGGGCTGCTGCCGGGGCTGGCCGTCGCGGCCGTCGTGGCGTACTGCAACGCCATGTCCTCGGCCCGCCTGGCCGCCCGCTATCCGGCGTCGGGCGGGACGTACGTGTACGGCAGGGAGCGGCTGGGCGCGTTCTGGGGGTATCTGGCCGGCTGGGCGTTCGTGGTCGGCAAGACGGCCTCCTGCGCGGCCATGGCGCTCACCGTGGGGGCGTACGTGTGGCCGGGGCAGGCACACGCGGTGGCGGTGGCGGCCGTGGTGGCCCTGACCGCCGTGAACTACGGCGGCATCCAGAAGTCGGCGTGGCTGACGCGGGTCGTCGTGGCCGTGGTGCTGGCCGTCCTCGCCGCGGTGGTGGTCGCGTGCCTCGCCTCCGGGCGCATGGACGCCGGGCGGCTCGGCCCGGGGTCGGCGACGGGCATCGGCGGGGTGCTCCAGGCGGCTGGGCTGCTGTTCTTCGCGTTCGCCGGGTACGCGCGGATCGCCACGCTCGGCGAGGAGGTGCGGGATCCGGCGCGCACCATTCCGCGCGCCGTTCCGGTGGCTCTCGGTATCACCCTGGTGGTGTACGCGGCGGTCGCGGTGGCCGTTCTCGGCGTGCTCGGCGCCGGCCGTCTGGGGCACGCGGCGGCACCGCTGGCCGACGCGGTGCGCGCGGCCGGGGTGCCGGGGCTCGTGCCGGTGGTGCGGGTGGGGGCCGCGGTGGCCGCGCTGGGGTCGCTGCTCGCGCTGATCCTCGGCGTGTCGCGGACGACGCTCGCCATGGCCCGCGACGGTCATCTCCCCCGTGTGCTGGCCGCCGTGCATCCGCGGTTCCAGGTGCCGCACCGGGCCGAGCTGGCGGTGGGCGCGGTGGTCGCCGTACTGGCCGCCACGGTGGACGTGCGCGGCGCGATCGGCTTCTCCTCGTTCGGCGTCCTGGCCTACTACGCCGTGGCCAACGCCTCGGCCTGGACGCTGAGCCCGGTCCCGCGGGCACGGGTGGTGCCGGTGGTGGGGCTGCTGGGCTGCGCCACGCTGGCGTTCGCCCTCCCCGCGGTCTCGGTCGCCGTGGGGGCGGGCGTGCTCGCCGTGGGCGTGGCGGCCTACGGGGTGCGGCGGTGGTGGGTGGGCCGCGGTCGGCGTGGAGGCCGCCCGGAGCCCCGGCAGGGGGCATGACCCTGCTGCCGAACCCTCATGTGTCGCACGTCGCCTGACGGCGGCTCAGGGTTTCGGGGGTGCCTCAGCGGGCCGCGAACGGCTGGTCCGTGGGCACGATCTCGCGCCCCAGCGGGAACAGGGACACCGGGATCAGCTTGAAGTTGGCGACACCGAACGGGATGCCGATGATCGTCAGGCAAAGGGCGATGCCGGTGGTGATGTGGGCCAGCGTCAGCCACCAGCCGGCCAGCAGCAGCCACAGGACGTTGCCGACGCACGAGGGGGCGCCCGCGTCGTGCCGCTCGACCGTGGTGTACCCGAAGGGCCACAGTGCGTAGACGCCGATGCGGAAGGCGGCGATGCCGAAGGGGATGCCGATGATCGTGACGCAGAGCAGTACGCCCGCGAGCAGGTATCCGAGGAACAGCCAGAAGCCGCTCAGGATGAGCCAGATGACGTTGAGGATGATCTTCACTGTGAACGCCCTGCCATCTTCTCGAGCCGGGAGATGCGGTCCGCCATGGGCGGGTGCGTGGAGAACATCCTGGCCAGTCCCTGGCCCGCCCGGAAGGGGTTCGCGATCATCATGTGGCTCGCGGTCTCGATTCGGGGTTCGGGGGGCAGCGGGAGCTGCTGGGTGCCGAGCTCCAGCTTGCGCAAGGCACTGGCCAGGGCCAGCGGGTCGCCGGTGAGCTGGGCGCCCGAGGCGTCCGCCTCGTACTCCCTGGACCGGCTGATGGCCAACTGGATGAGGGAGGCGGCGAGCGGGCCCAAGATCATGATCAGCAGCATGCCGAGCAGGCCGGGGCCCTCGTCGTCGTCGGAGCGGCCGATGGGGATCAGCCAGGCGAAGTTGACCAGGAACATGATCACCGAGGCGAGGGCGCCGGCGACCGACGAGATGAGGATGTCGCGGTTGTAGACATGGCTCAGCTCGTGGCCGATGACGCCGCGCAGTTCCCGCTCGTCGAGCAGGCGCAGGATGCCCTCCGTGCAGCACACCGCCGCGTTGCGCGGGTTGCGGCCGGTCGCGAAGGCGTTGGGCGCCTCCGTCGGTGAGATGTACAGGCGGGGCATGGGCTGCCGGGCCTGCGTGGACAGGTCGCGGACCATCCGGTACAGCGCGGGGGCCTCGAACTCGCTGACCGGGCGGGCCCGCATCGCGCGGAGCGCCAGCTTGTCGCTGTTCCAGTACGCGTACGCGTTCGTGCCCAGCGCGATCAGGACGGCCACGATCAGCCCCGTACGGCCGAAGAAGCTGCCGATGACGATGATGAGCGCGGACAGTCCCCCGAGGAGTACTGCGGTCCTTAGCCCGTTGTGCCGGCGGTGCACGGTACGCCCTCCAAGTCGTGCTGCAGGGGAACGCTTTGGTCCAGTGGACCCTCCCGCTCTGGTCAACGCCAGGCGGCCGCCGCGAGTTCCCTGGTGCGGGCGGCGGCACGCGTCGGCCGTACGGGTGACGTGCGCTTACGGCCCTCCGCGCGCGTGGGGCCACGGGTGCCCCACGCGCGCGTGGCGAGTCCTCAGAACAGTCCGGTGGCGGCGAAGCGCAGGACCAGTTGGGGTGCGCCGGAGAGCGCCACGCCGAGGACGCCGGTGAGGGCGAGGGCGGCGGTGAGGGGGGCCGGGAGCCGGTGCCGGGCGGGTGTGCCCTCGGGGGTCCGGAACAGCAGGGCCGTCCACTGGAGGTAGTAGAAGAGGGCGATCACCACGTTGACGGCCATGACGACGGCGAGCCAGCCCAGGCCGGCGTCGACGGCCGCGGAGAACACGGTGACCTTGGCGAACAGGCCGATGACGCCCGGCGGCAGCCCGGCGAGGCACAGCAGGAAGAAGGCCAGCAGCAGGGCGGTGACCGGGTTGGCGGCGTACAGGCCCCGGTAGTCGCTGAGCCGGTTGAGGGACTTCGTGCGTCCCACCACGGCGGCCACCGCGAACGCGCCGAGGTTCACGGCGGCGTACATGAGGGCGTAGGCGACGGTGGAGCCGATCGCCTTCTGCGGGTCCTTGGAGTATCCGGCGGCGGCGATCGGTACGAGGAGGTAGCCGGCCTGGCCGACGGAGGACCACGCGAGCAGCCGTACGGCGCTGTACGCGCGCGTGGCCTGCTGGCGCAGGGCGCCGACGTTGCCGACGGTCATGGTGAGGGCGGCCAGGGCGGCGAGCGCGGGCCCCCAGGCGTCGGCGTACGACGGGAAGGCGACGACGGTGACGAGGATCAGCCCGGAGAAGCCGACGGCCTTGCCGACGACCGACAGGTAGGCGGCGATGGGCAGCGGCGCGCCCACGTAGGTGTCGGGCACCCAGAAGTGGAAGGGGACGGCGGCGGTCTTGAAGGCGAAGCCGACCAGGGTGAGGACGACGCCGGTCTGGGCGAGGGTGTGCAGCTGCCCGTCGACGTGCTGGATGCGCTGGGCGACCTGGGTGAGGTAGAGGGTGCCGGTGGAGGCGTAGACGAAGCTGATGCCCAGCAGGCTGACCGCGGTGGCGGTGACCGAGGACAGGAAGAACTTCAGGGCCGCCTCGGAGGACCGTTTGTCGCCGTGCCGGATGCCGACGAGTGCGAAGGCCGGCAGGGAGGCGACCTCCAGGGCGACGACGAGGGTGGCCAGGTCGCGGGAGGCGGGCAGCAGGGCGGCGCCGGCCGCCGAGGACAGCAGCAGGAACCAGAACTCCCCGGCCGGGATGCGCCGCCGCTCGTCGCCGAGATTCGTCACCGACAGCAGGGCCGCCAGCAGGGCACCGCCGAGGACGAGGAACTGGATGACGAGGGTGAAGTGGTCGGCGGTGTAGCTGCACGCGCGCGCGGGGGCGGGCAGGCAGAAGGTGCTGCGGTCGCCGTCCAGGAGCGGCAGCAGCATCAGTGTGGCGACGGCCAGACCGGCCACGGAGATCCAGCCGAGGAGCGGCTTGCGCGCCTCGGGGAGGAAGAGGTCGGCGACGAGGACCGCGAGCGCCACGACCGCGGCGATGGTGGGCGGCGCGATCGCGAGCCAGTCGACGGACTGGACCAGCGACTGGGCCAGGGGCTGGGCCAGGGCGCTCATCGGGTGCCTCCTGCGAGGAGCTGCTGCACGGCCGGGTCGGTCAGGCCGAGCAGGGCCCGGGGCCACAGTCCGGCGAGGACGGTGAGGGTGACGAGCGGGGTCCAGGCCGCGAACTCGTAGCCGTGCACGTCGGCGAGGGTGGTCGGGGCCTGCTGCGGTACGGCGCCCATGCAGACCCGGCGGACCACGATCAGCATGTAGGCGGCCGTCAGCAGGGTGCCGAACGCGCCGATCGCCATAAAGGTGAGGAACGCGGGCCGACTGAGGCCGGCGGCGGGGCTGAACGAGCCGAACAGCGCCAGCATCTCGCCCCAGAATCCGGCGAGGCCCGGCAGGCCGAGTGAGGCGACGGCGCCGAAGGCGAGCAGGCCGCCGAGGCGGGGGGCCTTGGCGTAGAGGGCCGCGCCCGTCCCTTCGGCGAGGGTGTCGAGGTCGGTGGTGCCGGTGCGGTCCTTCAGCGCGCCGACCAGGAAGAAGAGCAGGCCGGTGATGAGGCCGTGGGCGATGTTGGCGAACAGGGCGCCGTTGACGCCGGTCGGGGTCATGGTGGCGATGCCGAGCAGGACGAAGCCCATGTGGCCGACGGAGGAGTAGGCGATGAGCCGCTTCAGGTCGCCCTTCGCGCCCTGCTTGGCCAGGGCCAGGCAGGCCAGGGACCCGTAGATGATTCCGACCACGGCGAAGGCGGCGAGGTACGGCGCGAAGGTGCGGAAGCCGTCCGGCGCCACGGGCAGCAGGATGCGGACGAACCCGTAGGTGCCCATCTTCAGCAGGACGCCGGCCAGCAGCACCGAGCCGACGGTCGGGGCGGCTGTGTGGGCGTCGGGCAGCCAGCTGTGCAGCGGCCACATCGGCGTCTTGACCGCGAGCCCGATCCCGATCGCCAGTACGGCGATGACCTGCACGGATGTGGTCAGTGACCGGCCGTTGTCAGTGGCGAGTGCCACCATGTCGAATGTGCCCGCCTTGATTCCGATCAGGAGCAGGCCGAGCAGCATGACCACGGAGCCGAGCAGCGTGAAGAGGATGAACTTCCACGCGGCCCGGGTCCGGCCCTCGCCGCCCCAGCGGGCGATGAGGAAGTACATCGGGATGAGCACCGTCTCGAACGCGAGGAAGAACAGCAGCAGGTCGAGGACGGCGAAGGTCGCGAGGGTGCCGGTCTCGAGCAGGAGCAGCAGGGCGACGAACGCCTTCGGGGACGGGCCCGACGGCGGCTTGAAGTAGGAGTAGAGCGCGCAGAGGAAGGACAGCAGCGCGGTCAGGACCAGAAGGGGGAGGGAGATGCCGTCGATGCCGAGGTGGATCCGCACGTCGAGTGCGGGGATCCAGCTGATGTCGGTCGTGGCCTGCATCTTCGACGGATGGTCGTGGTCGAAGCCGAGCGCCAGGACGACGGCGGCGATGAGGATCACGGCCGTCACGGTGACGCCGTGCCGCAGCACGGCCTGCTCGGGTGACTTCCCCTTCAGCCCGGGCGGGGCCGGGAGGAGGGCGGTGGCGGCGCCGAGGAGCGGACCGACGACGACGAACGCCAGAAGGAACCGCATCACGGACTCGTTGATATCGATCACGCCTGCTCACGCTCCCGTGGCGACGAGGAGGACGGCGACCGCCAGGACGACGGTGCCGGCGAGCAGCGCGCTCACATAGGTCTGCACATTGCCGGTCTGCGCCCGCCGTACGGCGGCCCCGAGCAGCCGGGGCAGGGCGGCCGCGCCGTGTACGTAGGTCTCGACGACCTCGCGGTCGAGGAACCGGACGAGACTCGCGCCGGCCTGGACCGGGCGGACGAACAGCGCCGAGTACACGGCGTCCAGGTGGAAGCCCGCGGCCGCGTGCCGGTGCAGCGGGCCGAGCAGCAGCCGTCCCGGGTCGGCCGGGTCGGGTGCCTCGGCGATGTCGCCGTAGGCGGGCCGGTGGCTGGCGATGGCCTCGGCCTCGACCAGTCCGGCGTCGCCCTCGGGGTGGGCGGCGACGGCGCCCAGCGGGACCCGGGCGGCGAGCGCGGTGGTGTGCTGCCAGGCGCCGTAGGTGAGGAGTCCGCCGACCACGGCGAGGCCGGTGCCGAGGATGGAGGTGAGGAGGGTCGGGGTCAGGTCGCGACCGTCGAGCCAGCCGGGCAGCGAGCGATAGGCGAGCCCGCCGAAGGCCAGTGACGGCACGGCGAGGACCCACAGCACCACGCTCATCGTCAGCGGCTGGCGGCCGTGGTCGGGAGCCTCGGCGCCGCGGCCGCGGAAGGCCAGCAGCCACAGCCGGGTGGCGTAGGCGGCGGTGAGCAGGGCGGTGACCAGTCCGGCGACGAGTACGAGCCAGCCGGCGGCGCCGGGGGCCTGGGCGGTGTGGCCGGTGGCCACGTGCTCGGCGGCGCCGAGGACGGACTCCTTGGAGAAGAAGCCGCTGAAGGGCGGGATCGCGGCGAGCGCGAGCAGGGCCACGGTCATCGTCCAGTAGGCGTCCGGGATGCGTTCGCGCAGGTGGCCCATGCGCGACATGGCGGCCAGCGAGTTGGTGCCGGCGGCGTGGATGATCACGCCGGCGGCGAGGAACAGCAGCGCCTTGAAGGCGCCGTGCGACAGGAGGTGGAAGACGGCGGCGCCGCGGTCGCCGACGGCGAGGGCGCCGGTCATGTAGCCGAGCTGGCCGATCGTCGAGTAGGCGAGGACGCGCTTGATGTCGTCCTGGGCGAGGGCGGCGAGACCGGAGCCGGTCATGGTGACGGCGGCCATGACGGCGAGGACCACCATCGCGGCCCGTGAGGCCTCGAAGAGCGGGAGGAGACGGGCGACGAAGTAGACACCGGCGGCGACCATCGTCGCGGCGTGGATCAGCGCGGAGACGGGGGTGGGGCCCGCCATCGCGTCGGGGAGCCAGGTGTGCAGCGGGAACTGCGCCGACTTGCCGGCCACGCCCGCGAGCAGCAGCAGGGCGACGACCGTCGGGTGGTCGATGCCGCCGTTCGCGACGGCGCCGAGGACGCGGGGGATGTTGAACGATCCGGCGTCGGTACCCAGGGCGAACAGGCCGATGAGGAACGGCACGTCGCCGAGCTTGGTCACCAGGAAGGCCTTCAGGGAGGCGGCGCGGGCCTCGGGGGTCTCCCAGTAGTGGCCGACCAGGAAGTAGGAGCAGATGCCCATGACTTCCCAGCCGACCAGCAGCACGATCAGGTCGCCGGAGTAGACGACCAGGAACATCGCGGAGGTGAACAGGGAGACAAGGGCGGCGTAGGAGGGGTAGCGCGGGTCGTCGCGCAGGTAGCCGGTCGAGTAGATCTGCACGCAGGCCGCGACGAAGGCGACCAGGACGGCGACGAGCGCGGCGAAGCCGTCGATGTCCAGGGCGAGGTCGATGGGGACCGAGCCGGTGGGCGTCAGCTCGGTGTGGGCCTCGATGGCCCGGCCGCCGCCCTGCCGCACGGCGACCAGCGCGGCCAGTACGAGCGCGGCCAGGGTGGGCAGTACGGCGAGCGGGCGGACGAGACCGGGGGTGGTGCGGCCGAGCAGCAGTCCGGCGGCGGCGCCCAGGAACGGCAGGAGGGGGACTAGGACGGCGAGGGTGGTCGTGGTCACGCGGTGGCCTCAGCCTTCTCGGCCGCGGGGGCGTCGGTGCCGGGGCCGTCGGTGTCGTCGCCGTGGCCCTCGGCGGTGTCGCGGAGCCTGTCGATGTCGGAGGTGCCGCGGTTGCGGTACACGGCGAGCACGATCGCCAGTCCGATGCCGATCTCGGCGGCGGCGATGGCGATGGTGAACAGGGTCAGCGCCTGCCCGGAGTGCAGCGTCTCCGCGGCGGCCCGGCTGAGCCAGACGTCGAAGGCGACCAGGTTGAGGTTGACGGCGTTGAGCATCAGCTCGACGGACATCAGGACGAGGATCGCGTTGCGGCGGGCGAGGACGCCGTACAGGCCGGTGCAGAACAGGAGGGCGGAGAGTACGGCGGGATAGGCGAGGTGCATCAGCGGACGCCTTCCTTCTCGCCGGGGGTGCCGGCCGCGGGGGCGGCGCCGGGGGGCGGATCCGCCGCTGCCGCCTTGCGGGACAGGACGATCGCGCCGACCAGGGCCGCGAGGAGCAGGACGGACAGCGCCTCGAAGGGCAGGACCCAGTTCTGGAACAGGCTCTGGCCGGTGACGCGGGTGGTGCCGGCCGCCGGGCCGTCCAGGTCGATCCAGGTGGTGCGGAACGCGTCGACGACCACCCACACCAGGGCCGCCGCCGCGGCGACAGCGACGGCCAGGGCGGCCCAGCGGTTGCCGGAGTCGGCGTCAGGTGAGCGGCCGATGGGCGCCCTGGTGAGCATCAGACCGAACAGGAGGAGGACGACGACGGAGCCGACGTAGATGAGGACCTGCACCCAGGCGATGAACTCGGCGGTGAGCAGGAGGTACTCGACGGCCAGGCCGCCGAGCGCGACCACCAGCCACAGCGCGGCGTGCACAAGCTGCCGGGTGGTGACGGTGACGAGCGCGGCGCCGAGGGTGACGAGGCCGACGAGAAGGAAGGCGATCTCCACCCCGGTCGGGGACAGGAAGCCGTGCTGGGCCGCGGCGAGGCTCATGACCGTTCCTCCCCCTGCTCGGCGGCTTGCTGGGCGGCGAGCTTCTCGGCGGTCTTGCGGGCCGCGGCGATCTCCTTCGGCTCCTCCGCGCCCGGGTCGAGGGCGGGCGGGGCCGGGACGGTCCACATCCACTCGCGGAGCTTGTCGCGCTCGTGGGTGAGCTCGCGGATGTCGGTCTCGGCGTACTCGAACTCCGGGGACCAGAACAGGGCGTCGAAGGGGCAGACCTCGATGCAGATACCGCAGTACATGCACAGGGAGAAGTCGATGGCGAACCGGTCGAGGACGTTGCGGCTGCGCTCTCGCCCGCCGGGGGCGGCCGGCGGGACCGTCTCCTTGTGCGAGTCGATGTAGATGCACCAGTCCGGGCACTCGCGGGCGCACAGCATGCACACCGTGCAGTTCTCCTCGAACAGCGCGATGACACCGCGCGTGCGGGGCGGCAGTTCGGGCAGGGCGTCGGGGTACTGCTCGGTGACGGTCTTCCTCGTCATCGTGCGCAGGGTGACGGCCAGGCCCTTGGCCAGGCCGCTGCCGGGAATCGGAGCCATGGCTACTGGATCACCACCTTGACGATGCCGGTGAGGGCGATCTGGGCGAGGGAGAGGGGGACGAGGAGGGTCCAGGAGAGTTTCTGGAGCTGGTCCTCACGCAGGCGGGGGTAGGTCACGCGGAGCCAGATGACGACGAAGGCGAGGATCGCGGTCTTCAGCAGGGTCCACAGCCAGCCCAGGCCGTCGGCGCCCCACGGGCCGTGCCAGCCGCCCAGGAAGAGGACGGTGGTCAGACCGCACAGGACGACGATGCCGGCGTACTCGGCGAGCAGGAACAGCGCGAACCGCAGACCGGTGTACTCGGTGTACGCGCCGAAGATGATCTCCGAGTCGGCGACGGGCATGTCGAAGGGCGGGCGCTGCAGCTCGGCGAGGCCGGCCACGAAGAACACGATCGCGCCGACGATCTGCCACGGCAGCCACCACCAGTGGAAGGCGTGCACGATGCCCGGGAGGGAGACCGTGCCGGCCGCCATGGTGACGGAGGCCGCGGCGAGCAGCATGGGCAGCTCGTAGGCGAGGAGCTGGGCCGCCGTGCGCAGGCCGCCGAGCAGGGAGAACTTGTTGGCGCTGGCCCAGCCGGCCATCAGCGAGCCGAGCACGCCGACGCCCATCACCGCGAGGACGAAGAAGACCCCCGCGTCCAGCGCCTGTCCGACGGCCCCCTCGCCCGGCCCGATCGGGATGGCGAGCAGGACGAGCAGGTAGGGCAGCAGGGCCACGGCCGGGGCGAGCTGGAAGACGCGGCGGTCGGCGCCGGCCGGGACCACGTCCTCCTTCTGCGCGAACTTCACACCGTCGGCGATGAGCTGGGCCCAGCCGTGGAAGCCGCCCGCGTACATCGGGCCGAGACGGCCCTGCATGTGGGCCATCACCTTGTGCTCGGTCTGGCCCACGATCAGGGGGAAGGTGAGGAAGACGACGAACACGACCAGGAGTCGCAGGACGACGTCCAGCGCGTCGTTCACCGCGGGCCTCCTGTCGGGTGGTCGGGGGTGGGGGGTTCTTCGGGGCTGGCGTTGTCGGGGGCTGGGGGTACTGCGGGGCTCTGGGGCTCGTGCGCGTCCTGGGGGCGCTGAGTCGGCTGGGCTTCGGGAGCGTCCTGGGGTTCCTGGGGTCGCTCGGGCTCCGTGGCCGGCTCGGCTTCCAGGGCTCGCTCGGTCTCCGTGCCTCGCTCGGGCTCCGTGCCTCGCTCAGCCTTTGTGGCTCGCTCGGCTTCCCGGGCGGGCTCGGCCGTCTGAGCCTGGTCGGCATCGTGGGCTCGCTCGGCCTTCGGGGACTGCTCAGCCTTCGGGGACTGCTCAGCCTTTGTGGCTCGCTCGGCTTCCCGGCCTGGCTCAGCCTCCGGAGCCTGCGCCTCCTGGGTTCGCTCGGCTTCCCGGGCCGGCTCGGCCTTCGAGACCTGCGCCTTCTCGGCTCGCTCAGCCTTCAGGGCCTGCTCAGCCTCCGGAGCCTGCGCCTCCTGGGTTCGCTCAGCCTCCGGGCTCACCTCGGCCTCCGCTGCTTCCTGAGCCCGCTCCGGTTCCCGGGCGGCCTCGGGTCGCTCGTCGAAGGCCGGGCGCGCGTGGTGCCACGGGGCGTCCGAGCTGCGCGGGGCCGCACCTCGGCGGGCGGAGCCGCCCGGCTCCACCGGTTCGGTCGGCTCGGTCGGCTCGGTCGGCTCCGCCGGTGCCGGGGTCCGCTGCGAGGCCGAGCCTCCCGAGGCGCTGCGCGCACGGCGCGGCCGGGCCGGTGCCGGCCCGGGCTCGTGCGCCACCGAAGCCTCCGCGGCCGGCCCCTCCGGCGCCGTCTGCCCGGCGTCTCCCTCGGACGCGGCCTGCTTGCGCACCGCCGCGTCCTCGGCAGGCGCCGCCGACTGGCTCACCGAGCCTTCGCTCGCGCTCCTCGCCCGACGCGGCCGCGCCCCGGCACCGGCGGTGTCTGCGGCACCGCCGACTCCAGCGGCTCCGGCAACTCCCCCGGCTCCAGCAGCTCCAGCAGCAGCCTCCCCGGCCTGGCTGGCGGAGCCCTCCGACGCCGTGCGGGTCCGCCGTACCGGGCGCTCGCCAGCCGCGCGTGCCGGGCGCTCGCCCGCCGCGCGCCCCGCGCCCCGGGCCGGGCGCGCCGGGGCGGGAGGGAGCTGGCCCTTCAGCGGGCCCCACTCGTTCGGGTCGGGGACCCCCGGAGGCAGCATCTGGCGGCGCTTGGGGCCACCGTGGTCGGACTCCCCGGGCTCCTTGGCGCCCGGCCAGGCCTTGGCCACCCGGGCGGCGAGGACGAAGTCCTTGCGCAGGGGGTGCCCCTCGAAGGTCTCCGGGAGGAGCAGGTGCTCCAGGCCCGGGTGGCCCTCGAAGACGACCCCGAACATCTCGTGCGTCTCGCGCTCGTGCCAGGCCGCGCCCGCGTACACGCCGACGGCGGACGGCAGTGCCGGCGCCTCGTGCGGCACGGTCGTGCGGACCAGGAGACGGCGGACCGGGTGGAGGGCCACGACATGGGCCGAGACGCGGAAGCCCGTCCCCGGTTCGTCGACCGCGCTCAGCCAGTCGAAGTAGGTGCACCGCAGGGTGGTGCGGGCCGTCTCCAGGGCGGTGAGCCAGGAGGACGGCGGTACGTCCACCGTCAGGACCTCGTACGACTCCTCTGCCGTGGCGTCGGGGCCGAAGAGTTCCCCGGCGGGTGCGGGCAGCCAGCCGGCCGTGGTCATCACGCGTCCCCTTCCCGGGCGGGCGCCGGGGGCTTCACCAGGTCGCTGCTCAGCGCGGCCGCGGACGGGCGGGCGGTCCCGTACCGGTCCCCGAGCGACTCGGCGGCGATCTTCTCCTGGAGCTTGAGGATGCCCTGGAGCAGCGCCTCTGGGCGCGGCGGGCAGCCCGGTACGTACACGTCGACCGGGATGATCTGGTCGACGCCCTTGGTGACGGAGTACGAGTCCCAGTAGGGGCCGCCGCAGTTGGAGCAGGCACCGAAGGAGATGACGTACTTCGGCTCCGGCATCTGCTCGTACAGGCGCTTCACGGCCGGCGCCATCTTGTCCGTCACCGTTCCCGAGACGACCATCAGGTCGGCCTGGCGGGGGCCCGGCGCGAAGGGGATGACGCCGAGGCGGATGAAGTCGTGGCGGGCCATCGAGGCGGCGATGAACTCGATCGCGCAGCAGGCGAGGCCGAAGTTGAACACCCACAGCGAATAGCGGCGGCCCCAGTTCAGGACCACCTTCATCGGCTCGGGGGCGAGCCGGGCGAGGGCACCCAGCCGCTTGGGCTCCGGAAGCAGGACGGGCTCCGCGGCGGACGGGTTCTCCGTGGCGGACGGGTTCTCCGTGGCGGACGGGTTCACGTCCATGCCAGCACCCCCTTCTTGTAGGCGTACAGCAGGCCCACGGCGAGGAAGCCGAGGAAGATGAACATCTCCACGAGGGTGGCCGCGCCGTAGCCGGGGGCGGCGAAGACCGTCGCCCACGGGAACAGGAAGATCGAGTCGACAGCGAAGATCACGTAGAGGAAGGCGTAGACGTAGTAGCGGACCTGGGTGTGGGCCCAGCCCTCGCCGACGGGGTCGACGCCGCACTCGTAGGTGAGCAGTTTCTCCGGGGTGGGCACCACCGGGCGCAGCAGCCGGCCGGCGCCGAAGGCGACCGCGACGAAGAGCACGCCGACGAGCGCGAGCAGTCCCACGACCGAGTAGGACCGGAAGTAGCCGGCCGCGACGTCCGCCGCGGCGACCGTCGAGTCCCCCAACGTCTCCCGCACCGTCCGCCTCGCTCCCTGACCTAGTGCCCTTGGTGAACCCGGTGCAGTGGACCCCTGTGCTGCGACCTGATTCGAGGATCTGTACGCACGGGAGTCTAGGCCCTGATAAAGACACGGTAAGCGGCCCGTCACGGCGTGAGACGCGGGGACCGGGCGAGGGGTGGGGTTTTCCCCAGGGAACGGGGGCGGTGGACCGCATGGCACAAGGGGCGCCGGGCACGGCAGGCTGGCCCGCATGACCGCTTCCGCCTCCGCCGCCGGCCGGACCGAAGGCTCCGGCCGCCTTCCTTCCGACCGTCTTCCTTCCGACCGCCTGCCGCCCGTCCGTATGGCCCTCGACGCGCACACCTGGAAGGAGATCGCGCATCTCCTGCTGAACCTGCCGGTGGCGCTGTTCGGCTTCACGTACGTGTTCACGGTGGTGCTCGTCAGCGGGGTCCTCACCCTCACGGTGATCGGGCTGCCGCTGCTCGCCGTCTGTCTGCTGGGCGCCCGGCAGCTCGGCAAGCTGGAGCGGAGCCGGTCCCGGGCGCTGCTCGGGGTGCGGGTGGACGAGCCGTCACCGCTGCCGCTCGGCCGGGGCAGGGGGATGTTCCAGCGGCTGTGGCTGGCGCTGAAGGACCCGGTGGGCTGGCGGACGCTGCTGTACGACCTCATCCGGCTGCCCTGGGGCATCCTCACCTTCTGCACCGTGCTGACCTCGCTGTTCGTGCTGTGGCCGGTGCTGCCGTTCATCGCGCGTGGGCTGTCCAACGTGGACCGGGCGATGGTGCGGGGACTGCTGTCGCCCTCCGACGAGCTGGAGCGGCGGATCGCCGAGCTGGAGTCGGACCGGGGGGTCGTGGTCGACACGGCCGCCGCCGACCTGCGCCGCATCGAACGGGACCTGCACGACGGGGCGCAGGCCCGGCTGGTCAACCTCGCCATGGGTTTGGGGCTGGCGAAGGAGAAGCTGCTGGAGGATCCCGACTCGGCCGCCGCGATGGTGGACGAGGCGCACGGCGAGGTGAAGCTCGCGCTGCAGGAGCTGCGCGACCTGGCGCGGGGCATCCACCCCGCGGTGCTGACCGACCGCGGCCTGGACGCGGCCCTGTCCGCCGTCGCCTCCCGCTGCACGGTGCCGGTGAAGGTGACGGCGGACCTGCCGGCCCGGCCCGCCGCGGCCATCGAGGGCATCGCCTACTTCACCGTCTCCGAACTGCTGCAGAACATCAGCAAGCACAGCCGGGCACGCTCCGCCTCGGTCGACGTCTGGCGGACCGAGGACCGGCTGCTGATCCAGGTACGGGACGACGGGGCCGGCGGTGCCCGGCTGGAGAGCGGCAGCGGCATGCGGGGGCTGGCCGAGCGGCTGGGCGCGGTGGACGGCCTGTTCGTGGTCGACTCCCCCCTCGGCGGCCCGACGGTGGTCACGGCGGAGCTGCCCTGGCGGGACCGCAGGGAATAGCCGCCCCGCCCGCGCCATCCCCCCACCCCAGCGGCGCCACCCCACCCGCGGCAACCCGCCACACTCTGGTCGCGCCACCCCGCCCCGCGCCACCTCGCCGGGTCCCGCCCGGCCGCGCGGGGTGGGGAAAACCCCCGGGCCGGGACGCCGACGGCCTCCATGGTTCCCGGGGCCGCGGCCCGCCACGCTGGACACACGGTCGCAGCAGCGCCGCCAGGACGAGGAGAACGGACGACACCGATGGCCACGGAGTACGGACAGGGGTACGGGCGGGGACAAGAGCACCCCGCCGGATCCGGCTTCCCCGCCCACGACGGGGAGCGGCGCCACCGGCTGCCCGCCGCCCTGCGGGCGCCCGTCGAGGCGCGGAGCCTGCGCGAGTTCGGTTATGTGCTGCTGAGCCTGCCGATCGCGATCGTGCTGTTCTGCTGGGCGGTCACGATGGTGTCGCTCGGCGCGGGACTGCTCATCACCTTCCTCGGGGTCCCGGTGCTGGCGGCGGCGCTCGCCGGCTGCCGGGGCTTCGGCGTACTGGAGCGCACGCGCGCGCGTGCGCTGCTGCGCCTGGAGGTGGCCGACCCGGAGCCGCTGCGGGCGGCCAAGCCGGGGGTGTTCGCGTGGATGGGCGCGGTGCTGAAGAGCGGCGCGTCGTGGCGTCATCTGCTCTACGCGCTGCTGCAGTTCCCCTGGGCGGTGTTCTCGTTCGTCGTGGCGCTGAACTTCTGGACGATCGGCTGGGCGCTGCTGACGTATCCGCTGTGGTTCTGGGTGTTCCCGATGTACGCGGGTCAGGGCGGTCTGCAGTTGTACGGCGACGCGCACCACAGCGTCTACCTCGACAACGCGTTCGAGATCACCGTGACGGCGCTGGTGGGTCTGGTGTTCACGCTGGCCACGCCGTGGATCGTGCGGGGTCTGGTGACGGTGGACGGGCTGTTGGTGCGCGGGCTGCTGGGGCCGTCGCGGCTGTCGGCGCGGGTGGTGGAGCTGGAGTCGGACCGGGGGGTCGTGGTGGACACGGCCGCCGCCGACCTGCGCCGCATCGAGCGGGACCTGCACGACGGGGCGCAGGCCCGGCTGGTCGGCCTCGCCATGGATCTGGGGCTGGCGAAGGAGAAGTTGCGGGAGGACCCGCGGGAGGCGGCCCGGATGGTGGAGGACGCGCACGGCGAGGTGAAGACGGCCCTGCAGGAGCTGCGCGACCTGGCGCGGGGCATCCACCCCGCGGTGCTGACCGACCGCGGCCTGGACGCGGCCCTGTCCGCCGTCGCCTCCCGCTGCGCGGTCCCGGTGCGGGTGGAGGTCGATCTGCCGTCCCGGCCCGCCCCCGCGATCGAGGGCATCGCCTACTTCACCGTCTCCGAGCTGCTGCAGAACATCAGCAAGCACAGCCGGGCACGCTCCGCCTCGGTCGACGTCTGGCGGGCCGAGGACCGGCTGCTCGTGCAGGTGATGGACGACGGGGTCGGCGGCGCCGACGCCACCCGGGGCTCGGGACTGGCCGGACTGGCCGGCCGGCTGGACGCGGTGGACGGCGTCCTGGTCGTGGACTCGCCGGCGGGCGGCCCCACCCGGGTGATCGCCGAGCTGCCCTGGCGCGGCTGAGCGGACGCTGACGGGCGCCGGGCCGCGCCGGCAAGGGCGCGTCCGGGCCGGGCGGGAACGCCCGCCGCACGGTTGTTTCCCCCGGTCCTGGGCGCGCCGCCCCGAATGCTGGAATGCTTGACCTCCGTACGAGACGCCGTCGGAAGGTCGGGCTGTGGGGGGCCGGGAGATCGTGGAGAACAGGGTGCGGGTGGTCATCGCCGAGGACTCGGTGCTGCTCAGGGAGGGCCTGACCCGGTTGCTGACCGACCGCGGGCACGACGTCGTGGCCGGTGTCGGGGACGCGGAGGCGCTGCTCAAGACCATCGCCGACCTGGACGCGCAGGGTGAGCTGCCCGATGTGGTGGTGGCGGACGTGCGGATGCCGCCGACCCACACCGACGAGGGGGTGCGGGCGGCCGTGCGGCTGCGCAGGACGCACCCGGGGCTCGGGGTGCTGGTGCTGTCGCAGTACGTCGAGGAGCGGTACGCCACCGAACTGCTGGCCGGTTCCAGCCGGGGCGTGGGTTATCTGCTGAAGGACCGGGTCGCCGAGGTGCGGGAGTTCGTCGACGCGGTGGTGCGGGTCGCCGGGGGCGGTACGGCGCTGGACCCGGAGGTGGTCGCGCAGTTGCTCGGACGCAGCCGCAAGCAGGACGTGCTGGCGGGGCTCACTCCGCGGGAGCGCGAGGTGCTGGGGCTGATGGCGGAGGGCCGGACGAACTCGGCGGTCGCCCGGCAGCTCGTGGTCAGCGACGGGGCCGTGGAGAAGCACGTCAGCAACATCTTCCTGAAGCTCGGCCTGTCCCCGAGCGACGGCGACCACCGGCGTGTTCTGGCCGTTCTGACCTATCTCAACTCGTGACGGACCGACACTCGTCAGCAGGGTGTCAGGGCGTCCGGCTTCTGTGGACACGGGTACCCGGGTGGCGGAAGGCCGGAGGAAGGAATCGTGGAAGAGGCACAGGCGCGGCGAGCCGGTCGAAAGGGGCTACGGCGGCGCGAGGAACCATGAGAATCCAGCGCGACGGGGCGTCTCGAAACGCCGTCCATCATGCGGATGGCCGCCGGAGGGCGACCCTGAGCGACGTAGGGTTGATTCTGGGATGGTCCGTGGGACGACCATTCCCGGACAGCCGCCTCGAAGGAGGTCCAGTTCAGTGACCAGCCAGGTCAGCAGCCCAGCGGAGCAGGCCGACGCGACCGTCGTGGGAGAGCAGCGCAAACCGGGCGGAGCGAAGGACGTGCGGCGCCTGGACCGGGTGATCATCCGGTTCGCGGGGGACTCGGGTGACGGCATGCAGCTCACCGGTGACCGCTTCACCTCGGAGACCGCGTCCTTCGGCAACGACCTCTCCACCCTCCCCAACTTCCCCGCCGAGATCCGCGCCCCCGCGGGCACCCTGCCCGGCGTCTCCTCCTTCCAGCTCCACTTCGCCGACCACGACATCCTCACTCCGGGCGACGCGCCGAACGTGCTGGTCGCGATGAATCCGGCCGCCCTCAAGGCCAACATCGGCGACCTGCCGCGCGGCGCCGAGATCATCGTCAACACGGACGAGTTCACCAAGCGCGCCCTGCAGAAGGTCGGCTACGCCGCCTCCCCGCTGGAGGACGGCTCGCTCGACGGCTACCACCTGCACCCGGTGCCGCTGACGACGCTCACGGTCGAGGCGCTCAAGGAGTTCGACCTCTCCCGCAAGGAGGCCGAGCGCAGCAAGAACATGTTCGCCCTGGGTCTGCTGTCCTGGATGTACCACCGGCCGACCGAGGGCACCGAGAAGTTCCTGAACAGCAAGTTCGCGAAGAAGCCGGAGATCGCGGCCGCGAACATCGCCGCCTTCCGGGCGGGCTGGAACTTCGGTGAGACCACCGAGGACTTCGCGGTCTCCTACGAGGTCGCCCCGGCCGCCAAGGCCTTCCCCGTCGGCACCTACCGCAACATCTCCGGGAACCTCGCCCTGGCCTACGGCCTGGTCGCCGCCTCCCAGCAGGCGGACCTGCCGCTGTTCCTGGGCTCGTACCCGATCACCCCCGCCTCGGACATCCTGCACGAGCTGAGCAGGCACAAGAACTTCGGTGTGCGGACGTTCCAGGCCGAGGACGAGATCGCGGGCATCGGCGCGGCGCTGGGCGCGGCCTTCGGCGGCTCGCTGGCGGTGACGACCACATCCGGTCCCGGGGTCGCCCTCAAGAGCGAGACCATCGGCCTCGCGGTGTCGCTGGAACTGCCGCTACTGGTGGTCGACATCCAGCGCGGCGGCCCGTCGACCGGCCTGCCGACCAAGACCGAGCAGGCGGACCTGCTGCAGGCGATGTACGGCCGCAACGGCGAGGCACCGGTTCCGGTGGTCGCGCCGAAGACCCCCGCGGACTGCTTCGACGCGGCCCTGGAGGCGGCCCGGATCGCGCTCACCTACCGCACTCCGGTGATCCTGCTCTCCGACGGCTACCTCGCCAACGGCTCCGAGCCCTGGCGCATCCCGGACCTGGACGAACTGCCCGACCTCCGGGTCCGGTTCGCCACCGGCCCGAACCACACCCTGGACGACGGCACCGAGGTGTTCTGGCCGTACAAGCGCGACCCGCGGACCCTCGCCCGGCCGTGGGCGGTGCCGGGCACACCGGGCCTGGAGCACCGCATCGGCGGCATCGAGAAGCAGGACGGCACGGGCAACATCTCCTACGACCCGGCCAACCACGACTTCATGGTGCGCACCCGCCAGGCCAAGATCGACGGCATCGACGTCCCGGACGTCGAGGTCGACGACCCGGACGGCGCGCGCACCCTGGTCCTCGGCTGGGGTTCCACCTACGGGCCCATCACGGCGGCGGTACGCAGACTGCGCGCCGCCGGCGAGGCCGTCGCCCAGGCCCACCTGCGCCATCTGAACCCCTTCCCGCGCAACCTGGGCGAGGTGCTCGAGCGGTACGGCAAGGTGGTGATCCCCGAGATGAACCTCGGGCAGCTCGCCACACTGATCCGGGCGAAGTACCTGGTCGACGCCCGCTCGTACAACCAGGTCAACGGCATGCCGTTCAAGGCGGAACAGCTCGCCACCGCGCTGAAGGAGGCCATCGATGACTGACGCCACCAACGGGCTGCTGCAGTTGGTCCCCAAGGCCGAGGCGAAGCAGTCGATGAAGGACTTCAAGTCCGACCAGGAGGTGCGCTGGTGCCCGGGCTGCGGTGACTACGCGATCCTGGCGGCGGTCCAGGGGTTCATGCCCGAGCTGGGGCTGGCCAGGGAGAACATCGTCTTCGTCTCCGGCATCGGCTGCTCCTCCCGCTTCCCGTACTACATGAACACCTACGGGATGCACTCCATCCACGGCCGCGCGCCCGCGATCGCCACCGGCCTCGCCGCCTCCCGCCGCGACCTGAGCGTGTGGGTGGTCACCGGTGACGGCGACGCCCTCTCCATCGGCGGCAACCACCTCATCCACGCCCTGCGCCGCAACGTCAACCTGAAGATCCTGCTGTTCAACAACCGGATCTACGGTCTGACCAAGGGCCAGTACAGCCCGACCTCCGAGATCGGCAAGATCACCAAGTCGACGCCGATGGGCTCCCTGGACGCGCCCTTCAACCCGGTCTCCCTGGCGATCGGCGCGGAGGCGTCCTTCGTCGCCCGGACCATCGACTCCGACCGCAAGCACCTCACCGAGGTGCTGCGCGCGGCCGCCGACCACCCGGGCACGGCGCTGATCGAGATCTACCAGAACTGCAACATCTTCAACGACGGCGCCTTCGACGCCCTGAAGGACCGGCAGCGGGCCGAGGAGGCGCTGATCCGCCTGGAGCACGGGCGGCAGATCCGCTTCGGGGCCGACGGTTCGCGCGGTGTCGTACGCGACCGGCGGACCGGCGATCTGAAGGTGGTGACGGTGACCGCGGAGAACGAGGCGGACGTCCTGGTGCACGACGCGCACTCGGCGTCCCCCACGACCGCCTTCGCCCTGTCCCGGCTCGCCGACCCGGACACCCTGCACCACACCCCGATCGGCGTGTTCCGCTCGGTCGAGCGGCCGGTCTACGACACCGAGATGGCCGACCAGCTCGACTCGGCGATCGAGCAGCACGGCAAGGGCGACCTGGGCGCGCTGCTGGCCGGCGGGGACACCTGGACGGTCGTCGGCTGACGAGCGGCCCGCTCACCGACCAGGGCGGACTCGGCCTAGGAGGCCCGGGACTTCAGTTCCCGGGCCTCGTCGTATGCCAGCCTGGCCTGCTCCACCTCGTCCATGCGCTCGTGCGTCCACCCGGCGAGGGACCGTACCTGCAGCGCCGCCTCCTCGCCGAGACCGGTGAGCGAGTAGTCGACCCGGGGCGGGATCACCGGCTTGGCGTCCCGGTGGACCAGTCCGTCGCGCTCCAGCGTCTGCAGGGTCTGGGTCAGCATCTTCTCGCTGACCCCCCGGCCGCCGTACCGCCCGATGGCCCGGCGCAGCTCGCTGAAGCGGTACGGCCGCTCCAGCAGCTCGATCAGCACGAGGACGCCCCAGCGGCTGGTGAGGTGCTCCAGGACGAGGCGGTACGGGCACTGGGCCTCGGCTTCCGCGGTGGTCATCCGCTCACTTACTGCCATGCCAGTACCTTACTTCAAAGTGGGTACTTTCGCTTGGTTAGCGCCTCTCCTAGGGTTAGTGACACACATACGGAGTCACCGACGGACGCACCCACAAGGAGACCGCGCATCATGAGCATCGTCGTCACCGGAGCCACCGGACACCTCGGCCGCCACGTCGTGGAGCAGTTGCTGGAGAAGGTCCCGGCCGGAGAGATCACCGCCGTCGTGCGCGACGAGGCGAAGGCCGCCGGCCTCGCCGCCCGCGGCGTCCGGCTCGCCGTGGCCGACTACAACGCACCCGAGACCTTCGACGGCCTGTTCCAGGCCGGCGACAGGGTCCTGCTGATCTCCGGCAACGAGTTCGACAAGGGCCGGGTCCAGCAGCACCAGGTCGTCATCGACGCCGCCAAGGCCGCCGGTGTCGCGCTGCTGGCGTACACCAGCGCCCCGGGCACCCTCACGGCCACGCTCGCCGACGACCACCGCGCCACCGAGGCGGCACTGCTCGCCTCCGGCCTGCCCTACAGCCTGCTGCGCAACGGCTGGTACCACGAGAACTACACCGAGAACCTCGCCCCGGTGCTGGAGCACGGCGCGGTCGTCCAGGCCGCCGGCGACGGCCGGGTCTCCTCGGCCTCCCGCGCCGACTACGCGGCCGCCGCGGTCGCGGTGCTGACCGGCGAGGGCCACGAGAACTCGACTTACGAGCTGGGCGGCGACGAGGCGTGGAGCTTCGCCGAGTACGCGGCCGAGCTGAGCCGGCGGACCGGCCGGGAGATCGCCTACACCCCGGTACCGGTCGAGACGCTCGAGTCCATCCTGGCGGGCGCCGGGCTGCCCGGGCCGCTGGCCGCGGTGCTGGCCGGCGTGGACGCCTCGATCGAGAAGGGCGAACTGGTCGTCTCCACCGGCGACCTCTCCCGCCTGACGGGCCGTCCGACCACCCCGCTCGCCGAGGCCGTCGCCGCCGCCCTCAAGGGCTGAACCCGCCGCCCGGAACCCCAGGGCCACCCGCGGCCCCCGTCTGTCATGACCGTATGGCGATACGGGCATGACAGACGGGGCCGCCCGGCGCTACCTTCTTCCTCGCACACATGGCTGAGGCGAGAAGGAGGGGCCCATGGCCGGGACGTCCACAGGAGAGCACCGGACAGGCCTGGTGAACGGTTTCGCCGCGTACGGGATGTGGGGCCTGGTCCCGCTGTTCTGGCCGCTGCTGAAGCCCGCCGGAGCCATGGAGATCCTGGCCCATCGCATGGCGTGGTCCCTCGTCTTCGTCGCCGTCGCCCTTCTCTTCGTACGCCGCTGGGCCTGGGCCGGGGAGCTGCTGCGGCAGCCGCGGCGGCTGGCGCTCGTCGTGGTGGCCGCCGCCGTCATCACCGTGAACTGGGGCGTCTACATATGGGCCGTGAACTCCGGCCATGTGGTCGAGGCGTCCCTCGGGTACTTCATCAACCCGCTGGTGACCATCGCGATGGGCGTGCTGCTGCTCAAGGAGCGGCTGCGGCGCGCGCAGTGGGCCGCGGTCGGGGTCGGCTTCGCCGCCGTCGCCGTCCTGACCGTCGGCTACGGCCGCCCGCCGTGGATCTCGCTCTGCCTGGCGTTCTCGTTCGCCACCTACGGGCTGGTGAAGAAGAAGGTCGCCCTCGGCGGCGTCGAGTCGCTGGCCGCCGAGACAACGGTCCAGTTCGTGCCCGCGCTCGGCTACCTGATCTGGCTCGGCGTGCACGGCGGATCCACCTTCACCACCGGCGGCACCGGCCACTCCCTGCTGCTCGCCTCCACCGGAGTCGTCACGGCGCTGCCGCTGGTCTGCTTCGGCGCGGCGGCGATCCGGGTGCCGCTGTCCACCTTGGGACTGCTGCAGTACCTGGCCCCGGTCTTCCAGTTCCTGCTCGGCATCCTCTACTTCCACGAGGCGATGCCGCCGGAGCGCTGGGCCGGATTCGCCCTGGTGTGGCTGGCGCTGACCCTGCTCACCTGGGACGCCGTGCGGGCCACCCGGAAGCCCCGGGTGGTCGCCGTGTCGCCGCTCGTCGAGGCCGCCGACCCCGCTCAGGTGGACGTCCGCCGGGTCGGTTGACGCCGATAGCCGGTGCGGGCCCGCGCGGGGCGCTATAAGTGGTGAGCATGTCCACAGACACGCCCGCATCCGCGTCCGCTCCGGCCCCGCTGCGCTGGAAACTCGTCATCGACGCCGCAGACCCGCACACCCAGGCGGACTTCTGGGCCGCCGCGCTGCACTACGAGGCCGAGGACAACAGCGCGCTCATCGAACGGCTGCTGTCCCTCGGCCAACTGCCCGGCCAGGCCACCGTCGAGTACCACGGCCGCCCCGCCTTCCGGGACCTGGTCGCCGTACGGCACCCCGAGGACCCCTACGACCCGGACACCGGCATCGGGATGGGCAGGCGGCTGCTCTTCCAGCGCGTCCCGGAGGCGAAGACGGTCAAGAACCGGCTGCACATCGATGTGCAGGCCGGTGCCGGGCGCCGCGCGGACGTGGTGGCCCGGCTGGAGTCCCTGGGCGCGCGGGTGCTGCGCGAGGTCAAGGAGCACGCCGGCGAGTGGGTGCTGATGGCCGACCCGGAGGACAACGAGTTCTGCGTCGCGTAGGCCGTCGGCGGTGCCGGCGGCGCCGGCCTGCTACGCCCGCGCCGCCCCGGCCGCGCGGTCGGTCAGGCGGACCATGCGCGAGCGTGCCGACTCCAGGGGCTCCGGGTCGCCGGCCGCGGGGCCGGGCTCCGTGGTGAGGTCCGTCCACAGGCCGAGGAGGTCGTGGCCCAGCCGCAGCCCCTCCTCCGTGTCGCGCACCGCGCGCCAGGCGGTGGCAGCGCTGCGCACGTTGCCGTAGGCCGCCTCCGCGTCGCACGCCTGCCGGCGCAGCCGGGCGAGGTCCAGGGAGAGGTGGAAGGAACGCACCGGGTCGCCCGCGAGGTAGGCGATGTAGGCGGTCAGTTCGCCCAGGTGTAGCACCTCCGGGTGGCGGGGGCCCAGTACCGCGGAGGCCTCGGCGACCGTGCGGTCGGCGAGTTCAGCCGCCGCCTCGATACGGCCGTCCCGGACGGCCTCGTTGATCCGCGCCATCGGCTCGGTGAGCAGTTCGGCGCCTTCCGCGGTCTCGGTCACGGGCGTGTCCCCCAGGACTTCCTCGGCCACGGCGTCGAAGCCGCGGGCGGGGGTGGGAGTCGGGGACGAGGCCGGGGCGGGCTCGGGGTCGTGCAGGGGTGCGTCCGGGAGGGACGCGGGTGCCGCGGGGGTCACGCGGACGGGCCGTGAGATGACCGGCTCGGGGTGCGGTGCGGGTGCGACGGGGGATTGCCCGGCACGCGGCGCGGGCATCGGAGCGACCTGCTCGGGGTGCTCCGTGGGCGCTGGGCTCATGATCTGGGGCCCGTACGCGGGGACGGGAGCCGGCATCCGGGTTCCGGCGGCGGTCCGGGCGCCGGGTACGGCGCCCATGACCGGCGGCGGCCCGAACCGCCCCTGCGGCGCCCGCGCCGGGCCGGGGCCCACCGCGACCGGCCCGGACGCCGTCGCACCGGGCGTCACCGCACCCGGCCCGCCCGTCCCCGCCTCCGGGGCGACCCGCACCGGGTCCCCGGCCACCCGGCTGGAGCCGTCCGCCGAGACCTCCAGGGGGACCACGCAGCCCGCGCGGTCGTCGTGGATCGTGGCGCGTATCGGGGTCCCCAGGCTGATGGCGAGGCGCTGGAGGTGGTTCAGCACGGCCTGCTGGATCCCCTCGCCCGGCGCCGCGACGACCGCCGTCCCGCCCACCGAGGCACTGCCCGTGCCGGACACCCGGACGGCCACCGCCGCGGGGTGTGCCACGGGCTGGTGTGCCCGCTTCTTCTCGAAGCTGAGTCGAGACATCGGTTCCCTCACTCCCCCGGCGCCACGATCCGGTCCGTACGCGTCCTGCCGACCAGTGTGTCCGTTCCAGCCCGGTTCCCGCGTCACCGCGACGTCACAGCCTCGCACCAGCCGCCGCCCGAAGCCCCCGGAGCCGGCCCTTGAAACAGAGTGCTTGCGTGTGCATAAAATGCACACGCCCTTATTCGCGGTGCGACATCAACCATTACGGGGGACCCATGAGCCGCCGCTTTCTCTTCGTCCTGGGCAGTGCCCGGCCCGACGGCAACACCGAACAGCTGGCCCGCGCGGCCGCCGAACAGCTCCCCGCTGACGTCGAGCAGCGCTGGATCCGTCTCATCGACCACCCGCTGCCCGACTTCACGGACCTGCGGCACGACACCGACCACGTCCGGCCGGCCGCGGACACCCCGGCCGGCCTGCTGCTGGACGCCACCCTCGCGGCCACGGACCTGGTGATCGCCTCCCCGCTGTACTGGTACTCGGTCTCCGGCCACACCAAGCGGTACCTGGACTACTGGTCGGCCTGGCTGCGCACTCCGGGCCTCGACTTCAAGGCGACGATGGCGGGGCGCACCCTGTGGGGTGTCTCGGCCCGGGCGGACCGGGAGCCGTCGGTCGCCGACCCGCTCGCCGGCACGCTCAACAACTCGGCCGCCTATCTGGGGATGCGCTTCGGCGGTGTGCTGCTCGGCAACGGCAGCGCGCCCGGTGACGTGGCCAGGGACACCGACGCGCTCACGCGCGCGAAGACGTTCTTCGCAGGGGAGGCACCTCTCGCTCGCTTCCCGTACCAGGAGGGCTGAGCGGGTCTAGGCGCTGATGTCCTTCGTCGTGAACCGCGCCCAGGCCGCCGAGCCGAACACGGCCGCGTACAGCGCCTGGAGGCCGAGGTTCTTCACCAGGTCGTCCCAGTAGACGGGGTCGCGCATCAGGTCGGCGAAGGACAGCCAGTAGTGCGAGAAGAAGTACGGCCGCGGCGCGTGCAACTGGGGTATCTGGTCGAGGATCTGAACGGTGATGAGCAGGCCCACGGTGGTCGCCATCGCCGCGATACCGCTGTTGGTCAGGGTGGACACGAACAGGCCGAGCGCCGCGACACCGACCAGTGAGGCGGCGACGGCCAGCGCGATCAGCAGCGCCCGGCCGAGGCCCTCGGCGAAGGTGATGCTGGTGCCGGAGATGGTGGTGAGGTCGCCGAGCGGGAACAGCAGCGCGCCGGTGGCCAGCGCGGACACGGCCACGACCAGGGTGGCCAGCAGACAGAAGGCCATGACCGTCGCGTACTTGGTGAGCAGCAGCCGGGTGCGGCCGGCCGGGGCGACCAGCAGATAGCGCAGGGTCCCGGCACCGGCCTCGCCGGCGATCGAGTCGCCCGCGACGACGCCGACCGCCATCGGCAGGAAGAACGGCAGGGTCGCGGCCAGCGCCGTGAACACCAGGAACAAGCCGTTGTTGGTGATCTGGGCCATGAACGCCGGCCCCTCGCCACCGCCGCCGTCCGCCCCCGGGCCGCCCCGCGTCTCGATCCGCACCGCGATCCCGACCAGCACCGGTACCGCCGCCAGCACCGCGAGCAGCGCGAGCGTGCGCCAGCGGCGCAGCGTGGTGACCAGCTCGCTGCGCAGCAGCCCGAAGGTCCACAGCGGACTCGGCCCACGCCCGGCCGGCGCCCCGAGTGGCTCAGCCCGCGACATCGAAGCCCTCCCCGGTCAGCGCCACGAACGCGTCCTCGAGCGAGGCCCGTTCGAGGGTGAAGCCCCGTACCCGGACGCCCGCCGCGACCAGGGCCGCGTTCACCTCCGCGAGGTCCCGCTCGGGCGGCTCGCCGGTCACCCGGTCGCCGTCGGCGACGACGTCCGCGACGCCCTGCTCCTTGAGCACCCGGGCCGCCTCGGCGGGATCCGGCGTGCTCACCGCCAGCCGGCCGCGGGCCCCGGCGGCCAGGTCGGCGACCGCGCCCTGGGTGATCAGGCGGCCCTGCGCCATCACCGCCGCGTGCGTGCACACCTGCTCGATCTCGTCCAGGAGGTGGGAGGACAGGAACACGGTCGTACCGTCCAACGCCAGTTCCTTCACCAGGGCGCGGATCTCCCGCATGCCCTGCGGGTCGAGTCCGTTGGTGGGCTCGTCCAGCACGAGCAGTGCGCGCGGCTGGAGCAGGGCGGCGGCCAGGCCGAGGCGCTGCTTCATGCCGAGCGAGTACGCCCTCGCCTTCTTGCCCGCCGCGGCCGTCAGGCCCACCCGGTCGAGGGCGGCCGCGACGCGGGCGCGCCGGGTGCGCGGGTCGGCCGTCGGGTCGGCGGCGTCGTAGCGCAGCAGGTTGTCCCGGCCGGACAGGAAGCCGTACAGGGCCGGCCCCTCGATCAGCGCGCCGACCCGCGGCAGGACGGCGCGGGCGGACCGGGGCATGGGCCGGCCCAGGACGCGGGCCGTGCCCGAGGTCGGCTCGATCAGGCCCATCAGCATGCGGATGGTGGTGGTCTTGCCGGAGCCGTTCGGGCCGAGGAAGCCGAAGACGCTGCCCGCCGGGACGGTCAGGTCGAGACCGTCGACGGCGAGCTGTCCGCCGCGGTAGCGCTTGGTGAGGCCGCGCGTGGCGATGACGTGCTCCGGCGCGTCCCCCGGTTCACGCTCCGCGGCGGACGGTTCGTCCATCGGCTCCCCCTCGGTTCCCCGTGCCCGCTCCTGCCCGTCCACTGCCCGGGGAGGATCACTTCCTGCCCGGGGAGGATCACTTCCCCGCGTCCGCCGCCTTCACGAGCGCGTCCTTGGTCACCGCGCCGGCGTACACCTTGCCGTCGTCGGTGATCAGGGCGTTGACCAGGCGGGTGGAGAACACCGTGCCCTCGCCGAACTTGCCGGAGACCTGGTCGCCGAGCGAGCCGAGGAAGCCGCCGAGCGCACCGCCCTGGTCGCCGGACGGCACACCGCCCTGGCTGCCGGTGTCGAAGGTGGCGACCGACGTCCAGCCCTTGCCGAGCACGGTGGCGCCGTCGAGGCCATCGGCGAGGCCCTCACCGCCCTTGGGGGCGTGCTCCGGCGCCCTGCCCTTGCCGCCGTCCTTCTCCTCGGTGATCTTCGCGCCCTTGGGCGGGGTGAAGTCGAAGGTGGAGGCGGCCGGCCTGGCGAAGGAGACCTGGGTGAAGCCCGCGTCGAGCACGGCGGCGCCGCCGCTCCTCGGGGTGAGGGTGAACTTCAGCGGCAGGCCCGTCTTCGCGTCCACGGCGATGCTGATGGCGCCGACCGTGGTGCCGGACTGCCTGGGCTTGATCAGCAGCTTGTAGGCGTCCCGCCCGGCGACCTGCGCGGTGCCGTCGACGGTCACGGACGTGGTGTCGTCGACCGCCTTCAGGGCCTCGTCGGCGAAGCCCTTCGGCGTGGCCGGCGGCTGCTCCGCCCGGTGCTGCCCGCCGGAGCCGGCGGTGGCGGAGTGGTGGACCTCGTTGCTCTTGCTGTCGTAGCCCCAGACGTCCTTGCCGTCGTGGATGAGGCTGTACTCGGAGCCGCTCTCCAGCAGCGACAGCTTCTGCCGGTCCGGGCCGTCGGTGGCCACGCGCAGCGTGTGCGTGCCGGAGACCAGCTCGGTGAGCTTGGATCGCGGGTCCGCGGCGGAGCCGTCACCGTCACCGCGGGCCGCGCCGGACATCAGTCCGCTCTCCAGGCCGCCGAGGTCCGGCAGGCCGAGGTCGGTGCTGACCTTCACCGTGCCGGACAGCTGCTGCACGTCCGACTTGGCGATCTTGTCGATGAGCTGCTGTGCGGTGATCTTCGGCAGATCGGGGTCACCGGAGTCGGCGAGCGCCGGGACCAGCCCGATCGTGGCCGCCGCCACCCCCACCACCGCGACCGGGACCACGTACCGGGCGGCCTTGCGGCGTCCGGTGGGCAGGTCCTCGTCACGCGCGGCGCCCGTTGCGTCGTCGGATTCGTACGGTGCCATCTGTGCCTTACCTCCGTCGTCGGCGGCGGCTGTCCCCACACTGGTCCACCTGAGCCGCCATTCTCACCCGAATCGGTGAGGAGTGGTGATTTCCGTGGTTTCCATATGACCAAATCGGCCGTGAGGAAGCGTCAGACCACGGCACCAACTCCGTGTACGCCTGCGGTATGACACCCGAGGGCGGTGTCTCCCCCGACCCGTAGGGGTCGCGCGGGGGACACCGCCCTCGGTCGCCGGCAGGGGGCTCAGCCGGCCCGGTGCACCACCGCGTCGCACAGTTCGAGCAGCGCCGCCTTGGAGTCGCACTCCGGCAGCGGGGCCAGCGCGGCGCGCGCCTCCTCGGCGTAGCGGACGGTGTCGCGGCGGGCCTGCTCCAGCGCGGGGTGCGCGCGGAGCGCGGTCAGCGCCTCGTCGAGCCGGGCGTCGTCGCCGAGGTCGGAGTCGAGCAGCTCGCACAGCGCGATGTCCTCGGGCAGCCCCAGCCGGGCCGCGCGCTCGCGCAGCCGGAGCACGGGCAGCGTCGGGATGCCCTCGCGCAGGTCGGTCCCCGGGGTCTTGCCGGACTCGTGCGAGTCGGAGGCGATGTCCAGGACGTCGTCGGCGAGCTGGAAGGCGACTCCGAGCCGTTCGCCGTACTGGGTGAGCACGTCGACGACCGTCTCGTCGGCGCCGGACATCATCGCGCCGAACCGGCAGGAGACCGCCACCAGGGAGCCGGTCTTGCCGCCCAGCACGTCCAGGTAGTGCTCGACCGGGTCGCGGCCGTCCGAGGGGCCCGCGGTCTCCAGGATCTGGCCGGTGACCAGCCGCTCGAACGCGAGGGCCTGGACCCGGACCGCCTCGGGGCCGAGGTCGGCGAGGATCTGGGAGGCGCGGGCGAAGAGGAAGTCGCCGGTGAGGACCGCGACGGAGTTGCCCCAGCGTGTGTTGGCGCTGTCCACCCCGCGCCGCACGGACGCCTCGTCCATGACGTCGTCGTGGTACAGCGTGGCCAGGTGGGTCAGCTCCACCACCACGGCCGACGGCACGATGCCGGGCGCGTACGGGTCCCCGAACTGCGCCGCGAGCATCACGAGGAGCGGCCGGAACCGCTTCCCGCCGGCCCGTACGAGGTGCTGCGCGGCCTCCGTGATGAACGGGACCTCGCTCTTGGTGGCCTCGAGCAAGCCTTCCTCGACAGCCGTCAATCCGGCCTGGACATCGGCTTCCAGAGCCTGGTCCCGCACGCTCAGCCCGAACGGCCCGACGACGGTCACGAGGGGTCTCCTGTCTGCTGGTGTCTGCTGGCGATTACACGGTTTGTCGATAGGTCGCTGCCCTCACTCAAGTCAGCGTATCCGGTCCTGTTTCGATCACCGAGGGCGCCCACCGGTCCGGCACGGACGGCATCGGACCACGATCGACGCACTGCCGACCACCCGATAATACGGACATTAAGCGCCTTAATGCACCTTTTACGACGCGCAGCAAATCGGCCACGGGGTATCCGACCGGGCGCCCCCCTCCGGTTCACCCTCCCTGCCAAATCCCTCATGTCTGATTTGGAATACTTTGCTATTTCGTGAATTGGGTCACGCGCCCCCGTCCGGCCGCCCGACCCGGCCACCACCCGTTCTCCCTTGCGGCATCGGCCAGTTGGACATTGGCAGTCGCAAAGGATCAAGTGCCCAAATCGGAACAGAACAAGGTCAACTTGGCTTTTACGTGAATCCGACACTTGTTCCGGACATGTGCTCTCGCATACGTTCCGGCCAGTCGAGCGGAACGCCGAATCCTGCCGCCGCCCGACACCACCCATCGACGAACTCATTCGTACGGCAGGAGCGGGGGACCCAGGTAAGTTCGCCGGACCGGACGACGCGTGTCGTCACCGGAACGGCAAGGGGTTAAGTCGTGCCGCCTCGGGGGCGGCACGGCCGGGCACCTCCCCGCCCGAACCCGACAGCTCACCTCGCAGGCGACGGAGAGGAACTTCGCCATGCCTGCTGCCGCCCAGCCCCGCCGCGTCCGCACCAGCCGCCTCGTCCGCAGGCTCGCCGTCCTCGGCACCGGCGCCGCCGTGCTCGCCCTTCCGGTCGCCGGTGCGACCAGCGCCTCCGCGGCCGACTCCGCCGGCTCGACCGGGACCACCCTCGCCGGGTACCCGAACAACCTCGACGGCTGGATCCGCGAGTCCCTCGCGATCATGGCGGAGAAGCACATCCCGGGCACCTACAACGGCATCCACCGCAACATCATCCGCGAGTCCTCGGGCAACCCGCGCGCCATCAACCTGTGGGACTCCAACGCCGCCAAGGGCATCCCGTCCAAGGGCCTGCTCCAGGTGATCGACCCGACGTTCAACACCTACCACGTGGCCGGAACGGCGTTCGACCCCTACGACCCGGTCGCGAACATCACGGCCGCCTGCAACTACGCGGCCGCCCGCTACGGGTCGATCGACAACGTCAACGGCGCCTACTGACCGGCACCCGCGGCGGGCGCCACCTGACCGGCGCCCGCCGTGGGCCGCTGTTCGCGTCCCGGTCAGCCGGCCGGGAACAGTTCTTCGAGGACGACGGCGACGCCGTCGTCCTCGTTCGACGTCGTGACCTCGTCCGCGACCGCCTTGAGTTCGGGGTGGGCGTTGGCCATGGCGACCCCGCGGCCCGCCCAGTCGAACATGGGGACGTCATTGGGCATGTCGCCGAAGGCCAGGGCCTGTTCGGCGGTGATCCCCAGATGACCGGCGGCGAGCGCGAGCCCGGTCGCCTTGGTGACCCCGCACGGCTGGAGTTCCACCGTGCCCGGCCCCGACATGGTGACCGTGGCCAGCGAGCCCACCGCCGCGCGCGCGGTCGCCGCCAACTCGTCGTCCGACAGCGCGTGATGGCGCAGCAGCACCTTGCTGATGGGCTCGCGCCACAGATCGTCGCGCCTGCCGACCCGCACGGCGGGCAGCGTCGGGTGGGGCATCAGATACCCGGGTTCGATCAGCGTGAGCCCGTCCACGCCGTCCTGGTCGACGGCCGCGAAGACCTGCCCCACCTCGGCCTCGATCTTGCCGAGCGCCGTCTCCGCCAGTTCCCGGTCCAGCCGCACCGACCCCAGCAGGCGGCCGGTACCGGCGTCGTAGACCTGCGCCCCCTGCCCGCACACCGCGAGTCCCGTGCAGCCGAGGGCGGCCAGGAGCGGCCGTACGCGGGGGGCCGGCCGGCCCGTCACCACCAGGTGCCGGGCACCGGCCCGCCTCACCCTCTCCAGCGCGGCGAGTGACCGGTCGGAGACGGTGTCGTCGCCGCGCAGCAGCGTCCCGTCCAGGTCGGTGGCGATCAGTGCGTACGGGGGAGGTGCGGCCATGATCAGAGAATACGGACCGCACGCCCCGCCGACTCACCCGGTTCTCGCCGGACTTGAGGTCCGGCCGCGAGCCTCTTCCCGGTCTCAGCCGTGGGCCGCGGCCAGGTGCTTCACCAGACGCGGTGAGGCGAACTCGGTGCCGCACACGAAGCGCATCACCGGGCCGTAGGAGGACGCCGCGGGAAGTCCGGTGAAGTACAGGCCGGGGACGGAGGAGACGTAGCCGGCGCCGAGCCTCGGGGCGCCCCGGCTCACCGCCAGGCGGGTGCGCAGTCCGTGCCCGAGGAAGTCCATCGCGGCGATGTCCACGCGGTAGCCGGTGGCCGCCACGACGTGGTCGGCGGCCAGCCGCTCGACGCGGCCGCCGTGGGTGCGGACGGTGAGCACCGGGCTGCCGTCCGGGGCCTCGGCGCCCAGCACCCGGTCGACCTCATGGACCTGGACCTGGCCCTCGAAGCGCTCGCGCAGCCACCAGGCGCCGAGCGGGCCGAGGACCCTGCGGACCAGGTGGTGCCGGGTCCGGGCGGGCAGGAAGCGGTACGGCTGGGCGTAGTGGCTGAGCGCCCACAGCGACCAGGCGCGGCCGAACGGCGACTCGGGGCGCAGCTTGGGCTGGCGCCAGGGCGGGGCACCGAACGCGACCCGGCCCCGGCCGCGCGAGACGACGCGCACCCGTGCGCCGGCCTCGGCCGCGAGGGCCGCGGTCTCCAGGGCGGACTGGCCGGCACCGATGACGATCAGCTCCCGGCCGGCGAAACGGCCGAGGTCGTGGTGCTGGGAGCTGTGGGAGACCGGGGAGGCGGGCGCGGGCCCGTCGCCGGCCGCTCCGGCCAGCTCCGGCGGGAGGTGGGCCAGGCCGGACAGGCCGGTGGCCACCACGTTCTTGGCCACCACCGGGAAGCGGGCCGTGTCGGCGAAGGCGACGATCTCGTCGTACGACCGGGGGAACGCGGCCGGCGGGCTCGGGACGCCGTGTTCCGCGCACAGTTCGTGCAGTCCCTGCTTGCTGGCGAGCCGGCGGGGCAGGGCGGGGTCGAGGCGGGGGAAAAGGAAGGGGCCGGCCAGTTCGTCCTGGTGCTCGGCGATCAGGACGGCGGCCTCCTCGTCCGTCGGGATCAGGACGGCCGGGCGGCCGATCCGGCGGCCGATGCGCAGCAGGCCCTCGACCAGGCGGGCCGGTTCCTCGGCGCCGGTCGTCGGCCAGACGAAAGCGCGGGTGAGATAGCGGGACGAGGCCGCCGGCGTGTAGGCGTCCTCGGTGACGGCGTACATGGGGACGCCCAGGCGGCCCAGGCTGCGGATCGCGCCGACACCGCCGTGGTGCAGCGGGTAGTCGCCGAACTTGACGATCAGGCCCGGCACATCGCGGTCCGCCTCGACAGGCACGCCGACGGCGTCGTCGGCCACGGGTCCCCCCACGTGTCCCCCCTACGGACCGGACCCACCCCGCCCGTGTCTCCCAAAGGACGCTAAGCCGGAATTGCGACCTCCGACAAGGGTCATTCGGACATTGCGAACTCTTTAGACATCTGGCGGACAACCCTTGCGGCACTGCCCAAGACACCTGTCCCGGCCGTAACGTGTGGCGCGATCACATGGAACGCATCGCCATGCATGGCCCGGATGAGAGTGAGGCAGCACCCCATGCCCCCCTTCGACGTCCCCGAGGGCGACCCCTTCGGCCCGCACAACCTTCCCTACGGTGTGTTCTCACCCTCCGGCAGCACGGAGCGCAGGGTCGGTGTCCGGCTCGGTGACCACGTCCTCGACGCGGGCGCCGCGGCCGCCGCCCTCGGTTCGCCGTACGTCTCCCTGCTCGCGCAGGCCACCCTCAACCCGCTGCTGGCCGCGGGCCGGACGGCGTGGTCGGACGTGAGGCGCGCGCTGACGGCGTGGGTGACGGTTCCCTCGCACCGGTCGACGATCGAGCCGCTGTTCCACCCGCTGTCGTCGGTGACCCTCCACCTGCCCTTCGAGGTCGCGGACTACGTCGACTTCTACGCCTCCGAGAACCACGCCCGGAACGTCGGCCACATCTTCCGCCCCGACGCCGAGGACTCACTGACCCCCAACTGGAAGCACTTGCCGATCGGTTACCACGGCCGCTCCGGCACGGTGGTCGTCTCCGGCACGGACGTCGTCCGGCCGTCGGGGCAGCGCAAGGGCCCCGGCGACCCGGCACCGGTCTTCGGGCCCTCGGTACGGCTGGACATCGAGGCCGAGGTCGGCTTCGTGGTGGGCGTGCCCTCCGAACCGGGCAGGCCCGTCGCGCTCGGCGACTTCCAGGAGCACGTCTTCGGTCTGTGCCTGCTCAACGACTGGTCGGCGCGTGACATCCAGGCCTGGGAGTACGTCCCGCTGGGCCCCTTCCTCGGCAAGTCCTTCGCCACCTCGGTGTCGGCGTGGATCACCCCGCTGGAGGCACTGAGGCACGCCCGCGTGACGCCCCCCGAGCGCACGCACCCCCTGCTGCCCTACCTGGACGACGCCGCTCCCGGCATCGAACCCGGCGGCTACGACCTGCGGATCTCCGTCGCGATCAACGGTCACACGGTGTCCGAGCCGCCGTTCTCCACGATGTACTGGACCGCCGCCCAGCAACTCGCCCACATGACGGTGAACGGCGCGTCGCTGCGCACCGGCGACCTGTACGGCTCGGGCACGGTGAGCGGCCCGGCCGAGGACCAGCGCGGCTCGCTGCTCGAGCTGACCTGGAACGGCCGCGACCCGCTCGAACTCCCCGACGGCAAGCGCGCCTTCCTGGAGGACGGGGACGTGGTGACCCTGTCGGCCTGGGCGCCGGGACCGGACGGCGGCCGGGTCGGACTGGGGGAGGTCAGCGGGCGGATCGTGTCGGGCTGAGACGCCGCCGGCAGGTGACGGCGGGGCCGGGTGTCCGGAAAGGCGGGGCGAACTCACCTTGACGGGGGCGATCCCCGCCGGACACCTGACTCGCGCCCCGTGTCCCCGTCATACTGGCGGGGACACGGCATCACCCGACGCGCCTCCGGCACGTCCCCGGCACCACCCGACACCCGCACCTCTCCGACCACGAACCGGAGCCCCGGCATGACGGTCTGCCTGCTCCTGCTGAGCGTCGTCGCCCTGACGGCCGCCGTACCGGCACCGCGCGCGCTGACCCGGGCCGACTGGACCGAACGGGAGCCCGTGGTGGCCCTGTGGGTGTGGCAGTGCCTGGTCGCCACGGTCCTGCTCTGCTGCCTGACAGCGCTGGTGCTGGGCACGGCGGCCGTCTTCCACACCGTCCGCGACCATGTGTTCGCCCCGGCGCCGCCCGCCGTCACCGCCGCGTACGACCTGTCCACCGCACCGGTCTGGGCCGTGGCCCTCACCCTGCTGCTGGCCTGCGGGGCCGCCTGGACGACGGCGATGCTCGCCCGGGAACTCGCCGAGGTCCGCAGGCGCCGCGGCCAGGCCCGGGCGCACCTGCGGGAACGCGCGCCCGATCTGCCCGCGGGTCTGCCGGCGGCGCGCGGCCCGATGCTGGTGTTGGAGGACGAGTACCCGGACGCCTGGTGGATGCCCGGGCACCCGCCCCAGCTCGTCGTCACCACCGGGGCGCTGCGCCGCCTCACCGGCCGCCAGCTGGACGCCGTCCTGACCCACGAGCGCGGCCACGCCCGCGCCCACCACGACTGGCTGCTCCATCTGTCCACCGCGCTCGCCACGGGCTTCCCGGGCGTCCCGCTCTTCGCCCACTTCTGCGACCAGACGCACCGTCTGGTCGAACTGGCCGCCGACGACACCGCCTCCCGCCGCTGCGGCCACCTCACCACCGCCCTCGCCCTGATCGAGCTGAACCAGCACCGCGGCGTCCTGTCCTGCGCCTCCAGCCACCGGCTCCTCGGCGAACGCGTGGACCGCCTTCTGGAGCCCCCGCCGCGGCTGCTGCGCCGGCACCGGGCGCTGACCACCACGGTGGCCGCGCTGGTGCCGTTGCTGCCACTGCTCATCACCTTCGCCCCGGGGCTGACGGCGCTGTCCTGACGGCCCCGCCGGCCCCGCCCCTACATCCAGTCGTCGGGTTCCGGCTCCTGCGCGTGCTCGGCCCAGTCGTCCTCCGGGGCCGCACCGGCAGCGGGTGGGACTCCGTCCGTCGCCGGGGCACCGGCCGGTCCGGGCCCGGCCAGGGAGTTCAGCACCTCCAGCACGCCTTCCCCGTAGGTCGCCAGCTTCTTCTCGCCGACGCCGCCCACCGCCCCCAGTTCCCGCACCGAGCCGGGCCGGCTGGTGACGATCTCCCGCAGTGTGGCGTCGTGGAAGATGACGTACGCCGGGACGCCCTGCTCGCGGGCCTGTTCGGCGCGCCAGGCGCGCAGGGCCTCGAAGGCGGGGAGAAGCTCGGCCGGCAGCTCGGCGGCGGCGGCCTTGGCCTTGCGCTCGCCTCGGCCCGAGGAGGAACCCGCGCGCGAGGCGGCCGGCTTCTTCGGCTCCTTGCGCAGCGGCACCTCCCGCTCGCGGCGCAGCACGGCTCCGCTCGTGTCGGTGAGCACGAGCGTGCCGTACTCCCCCTCGACCGCGAGCAGTCCCTGGGCCAGCAACTGCCGGATGACACCCCGCCATTCGCCGTCGGTGAGGTCCTCGCCGATGCCGAAGACGGACAGCTGGTCGTGGTCGAACTGGATGACCTTGCCGGTTCTCTTGCCGAGCAGGATGTCCACGATCTGCACGGCGCCGAACTTCTGCCCGCGCTCGCGCTGCAGCCGCACCACCGTGGAGAGCACCTTCTGGGCGGCGACCGTGCCGTCCCAGGTCTCCGGCGGGGTGAGGCAGGTGTCGCAGTTGCCGCATCCCGCGGCGGAGGGGTCCTGGCCGAAGTAGGCCAGGAGCTGGCCGCGCCGGCAGCGGGCGGTCTCGCACAGGGCGAGCATCGCGTCGAGGTGGGCGGCGGCCCGGCGGCGGAACGCCTCGTCGCCCTCGCCGGACTGGATCAGCTTGCGCTGCTGTATGACGTCGTTGAGGCCGTAGGCCATCCAGGCGGTGGAGGGCAGTCCGTCCCGGCCCGCGCGGCCCGTCTCCTGGTAGTAGCCCTCCACGGACTTGGGCAGGTCGAGGTGGGCGACGAAGCGCACGTCCGGCTTGTCGATGCCCATGCCGAAGGCGATGGTCGCGACCACGACCAGGCCCTCCTCGCGCAGGAACCGGGACTGGTGGGCCGCGCGCGTGCCGGCGTCCAGGCCCGCGTGGTACGGGACCGCCTCGATGCCGTTGGCGCTCAGGAACTCGGCGGTGCGCTCCACCGAATTGCGGGAGAGGCAGTAGACGATGCCGGCGTCGCCCGGGTGCTCCTCCCGCAGGAAGGCGAGCAGCTGCTTCTTGGGATCGGCCTTGGGCACGATCCGGTACTGGATGTTGGGCCGGTCGAAGCTCGCCACGAAGTGCCGGGCCGTCGGCATGCCCAGCCGCTGGGTGATCTCCTGGTGGGTGGCGTGCGTGGCCGTGGCGGTGAGGGCGATCCGCGGGACGTCCGGCCAGCGCTCACCGAGCAGGGACAGCGCCAGGTAGTCGGGGCGGAAGTCGTGGCCCCACTGGGAGACACAGTGCGCCTCGTCGATCGCGAAGACGGAGATCTTGCCGCGGGAGAGCAGATCGAGCGTGGCCTCCACGCGCAGCCGCTCCGGGGCCAGGTACAGCAGGTCCAGCTCACCCGTGAGGAACTCGGCCTCGACCACGCGCCGCTCGTCGAAGTCCTGGGTGGAGTTGATGAAGCCCGCTCGCACGCCGAGCGCGCGCAGGGCGTCCACCTGGTCCTGCATCAGCGCGATCAGCGGCGAGACCACCACGCCCGTACCCGGTCTGACCAGGGACGGGATCTGGTAGCACAGGGACTTGCCGCCGCCGGTCGGCATGAGCACGACGGCGTCGCCGCCCGCGACCACATGCTCGATGACCGCTTCCTGCTCACCCCGGAAGGCCTCGTACCCGAAGACCCGGTGCAGTGTGGCCAGCGCCTCGCTGTCGGCCGTGCCCGGCCCCTCGGTCATGTGTGGCATCTCCCTGGTCCCGCCCGTCGCGCCCATCGTCTGGTCCCCGTGTCCTGTCCCCCGTGCGTCGTCCTTCGACCACTGCGTCCACGATAGGCGCCCGCACCGACAGCCCCGGGGTTTTCCACAGGCGGGCTCCTGGTCCGCCGGTGCCGCCGCACGCGCCGGGGCCCGGTCCTCGGCGGGAGGACCGGGCCCCGGACGACGGCCGTGGGTCACGTCAGCGCACGAACACGCTCGCCTGGTTCGCCAGGTCCAGGAAGTACTGGGGCGCCACACCGAGCACCAGCGTGACCGCCACACCCACCCCGATCGCCGCCATGGTCAGCGGCGAGGGCACGGCCACCGTCGGCCCCTCGGGCCTGGGCTCGCTGAAGAACATCAGCACGATGACCCGGATGTAGAAGAACGCGGCGATCGCCGAGGAGATCACACCGATCACGACCAGCGGGGCCGCGCCGCCGTCCGCCGCCGCCTTGAAGACGGCGAACTTCCCGGCGAAACCGGAGGTCAGCGGGATGCCCGCGAAGGCCAGCAGGAACACCGCGAACACGGCCGCCACCAGCGGGGAGCGGCGGCCGAGCCCGGCCCACTTGGACAGGTGGGTGGCCTCGCCGCCGGCGTCGCGCACCAGGGTCACCACCGCGAAGGCGCCGATCGTCACGAACGAGTACCCGGCCAGGTAGAACAGCACGGACGACACGCCGTCCTTCGAGGTCGCGATGACACCGGCGAGGATGAACCCGGCGTGTGCGATGGACGAGTACGCCAGCAGCCGCTTGATGTCGGTCTGCGTGATCGCGACGATCGCGCCGCCCAGCATGGTGATGACGGCCACCGCCCACATGACCGGCCGCCAGTCCCAGCGCAGCCCCGGCAGGACGACGTACAGCAGGCGCAGCAGCGCGCCGAACGCCGCGACCTTCGTCGCCGCCGCCATGAATCCGGTCACCGGAGTGGGTGCTCCCTGGTAGACGTCGGGCGTCCACATGTGGAACGGGACGGCGCCCACCTTGAACAGCAGACCCATGACGATCATGGCGCTGCCGATCAGCAGCAGCGCGTCGTTGCCCATGGTGCCGGCCAGCGCCGGGTCCACGTCGGTGACCGTTCCGTCGACGACCTGCGCGATGCGGCCGTAGGACACCGAGCCCGCGTAGCCGTAGAGCAGGGCGATGCCGAACAGGGTGAACGCGGAGGCGAACGCGCCGAGCAGGAAGTACTTGACCGCGGCCTCCTGCGACATCAGCCGCTTGCGGCGGGCCAGCGCGCACAGCAGGTACAGCGGCAGGGAGAAGACCTCCAGGGCCACGAACAGCGTCAGCAGGTCGTTGGCCGAGGGGAACACCAGCATGCCCGCGATCGCGAAGAGCAGCAGCGGGAAGACCTCGGTGGTGGTGAACCCGGCCCGCACCGCGGCCTTCTCGCTGTCGCTGCCGGGCACGGACGCGGCCTGCGCGGCGAAGGAGTCGACCCGGTTGCCGTGCGCCTCCGGGTCCAGGCGCCGCTCGGCGAAGGTGAACAGGCCGACCAGGCCGGCCAGCAGGATCGTGCCCTGGAGGAACAGGGACGGTCCGTCGACCGCGATCGCCCCCATCGCCGCGATGTGCGCCTTCGTGGTGCCGTATCCGTTCGCCGCGAGCGCGACGACCGCGGCGAACGCGGCGCACAGTGCCACGACGGACACGAACACCTGCGCGTAGTAACGGGACCTGCGCGGGACGAACGCCTCGACGAGCACCCCGACCAGTGCCGCACCGAGCACGATCAGGGTCGGCGACAGCTGTCCGTATTCGATCTTCGGCGCGTCGATCTTCGAGATCGGGTCGGCCGCGGTTGTCCACAGGCTGTGGACGGCTGTAGCGCTCACTTGGCCGCCTCCACCTCGGGCTTGGGGTCGGTCTTGTGTACGTCGGACATGGTCTGTTTGACCGCCGGATTGACGATGTCCGTGACGGGCTTCGGGTAGACGCCGAGGAAGATCAGCAGCACGATCAGCGGGGCGACGACCACCAGTTCACGTACGCGGAGGTCGGGCATCGCCGACACCTCCGGCTTCACCGGGCCGGTCATCGTCCGCTGGTACAGGACGAGGGTGTACAGCGCGGCGAGGACGATGCCGAAGGTGGCGATGACGCCGATCACCGGATAGCGCGTGAACGTGCCGACCAGGACCAGGAACTCGCTCACGAACGGAGCGAGTCCGGGCAGCGACAGCGTGGCGAGACCGCCGATCAGGAAGGTGCCGGCGAGCACCGGGGCGACCTTCTGCACACCCCCGTAGTCGGCGATGAGCCGGGAGCCGCGCCGGGAGATCAGGAACCCGGCGACCAGCATCAGCGCGGCCGTGGAGATGCCGTGGTTGACCATGTAGAGCGTGGCCCCGGACTGGCCCTGGCTGGTCATCGCGAAGATGCCCATGACGATGAAGCCGAAGTGCGAGATCGACGCGTAGGCCACCAGGCGCTTGATGTCCCGCTGGCCGACGGCGAGCAGCGCGCCGTAGACGATGCTGATGAGCGCCAGTACGAGGATGACGGGCGTCGCCCACTTGCTGGCCTCCGGGAAGAGCTGGAGGCAGAAGCGGAGCATCGCGAAGGTGCCCACCTTGTCGACGACCGCCGTGATGAGCACGGCGACCGGGGCGGTGGACTCCTGCATGGCGTTGGGCAGCCAGGTGTGCAGCGGCCACAACGGCGCCTTCACCGCGAAGGCGAAGAAGAAGCCGAGGAACAGCCAGCGTTCGGTGCTGGTCGCCATGTGCAGCGAGCCGTTCGCCCGCGCCTGCGCGATCTCCTGGAGGCTGAAGTTCCCGGCGACCACGTAGAGACCGATCACCGCGGCCAGCATGATCAGGCCGCCGACGAGGTTGTAGAGCAGGAACTTCACGGCCGCGTACGACCGCTGGGTGGAGGCCGCCTCCTCACCGTGCTCGTGGGCACGGTCCCCGAAGCCGCCGATGAGGAAGTACATCGGGATGAGCATGGCTTCGAAGAAGATGTAGAAGAGGAAGACGTCGGTGGCCTCGAAGGAGATGACCACCATCGCCTCGACGGCGAGGATCAGCGCGAAGAAGCCCTGGGTGGGCCGCCAGCGCCGGCTGCCGGTCTCCAGCGGATCGGCGTCGTTCCAGCCGGCCAGGATGATGAACGGCATCAGCAGGGCGGTCAGGGCGAGCAGCGCCACCGCGATGCCGTCCACACCCAGCTCGTACCTGACCCCGAAGTCCGCGATCCAGGCGTGGGATTCGGTGAGCTGGTAGCGGTCGCCGCCCGGGTCGAAGCGGACCAGGACGGTGATCGCCAGGGCGAGTGTGGCGAGCGAGACGACCAGAGCCAGCCATTTCGCGGCGGTGCGCTTCGCGGCCGGTACGGCGGCCGTGGCGACCGCCCCGAGGGCCGGGAGCACCGCCGTCGCTGTCAGCAGAGGAAAGCTCATCGGTATCAGACCGCCCTCATCAGCAGGGTCGCGGCGACCAGGAGTGCCGCGCCGCCGAACATCGAGACCGCGTAGGAGCGGGCGAAGCCGTTCTGGACCCGGCGCAGCCGTCCGGACAGACCGCCGAAGCCGGCCGCCGTCCCGTTGACGACGCCGTCGACCAGGGTGTGGTCGACGTACACCAGGGAGCGCGTGAGGTGTTCGCCTCCGCGCACCAGGACGACGTGGTTGAAGTCGTCCTGCAGCAGGTCGCGCCGGGCGGCCCGGGTGAGCAGCGAACCGCGCGGGGCGACCGCCGGGACGGGCTTGCGGCCGTACTGCGCCCAGGCGATGCCGACGCCGACGACCAGGCAGACCAGGGTCGCGCCGGTGACCGTCATGGCGCTGAGCGGCGAGTCGCCCTCGCTGTGGCCGGTGACCGGCTCCAGCCAGTTGAGGAAGCGGTCGCCGAGGTGGAAGAAGAAGCCGCCGAAGACCGAGCCGACGGCCAGCACGATCATGGGGATCGTCATGATCTTCGGGGACTCGTGCGGGTGCGGCTCCGCGTGTGCGCCGTGGTGCTCGGCGGCGGGCTCCGCGCTGGGTGCCTCGGGAGACCGGGTGGGCTGATTCCTCCAGCGCTCCTCCCCGAAGAACGTCATCAGCATCACGCGCGTCATGTAGAAGGCGGTGATGGCCGCGCCGAGCAGGGCCACGCCCCCGAGGATCCAGCCCTGGGTGCCGCCCTTGGCGAAGGCCGCCTCGATGATCGCGTCCTTGGAGTAGAAGCCGGACAGGAACGGGAAGCCGATGATCGCGAGGTAGCCGAGGCCGAAGGTGGCGAACGTGACCGGCATGTACTTGCGCAGGCCGCCGTACTTGCGCATGTCGACCTCGTCGTTCATGCCGTGCATGACCGAACCGGCACCCAGGAACAGCCCGGCCTTGAAGAAGCCGTGGGTGACCAGGTGCATGATCGCGAAGACGTAGCCGATGGGGCCGAGGCCCGCCGCCAGCACCATGTAGCCGATCTGCGACATGGTCGAGCCGGCCAGTGCCTTCTTGATGTCGTCCTTGGCGCAACCGACGATCGCACCGAAGAGGAGCGTGACGGCGCCGACCACGGTGACGGCGAGCTGGGCGTCGGGCGCCGCGTTGAAGATGGCGCCGGAGCGGACGATCAGGTAGACGCCCGCCGTCACCATCGTCGCGGCGTGAATCAGGGCCGAGACCGGGGTCGGGCCCTCCATCGCGTCCCCGAGCCAGGACTGGAGCGGGACCTGGGCCGACTTGCCGCACGCGGCGAGCAGCAGCATCAGGCCGATCGCGGTGAGCCTGCCCTCGGAGGTGTCACCGGTGTGGCTGAGGACCGGGCCGAAGGCGAAGCTGCCGAAGGTGGTGAACATCAGCATGATCGCGATCGACAGGCCCATGTCGCCGACCCGGTTGACCAGGAAGGCCTTCTTCGCGGCCGTCGCGGCGCTGGGCTTGTGCTGCCAGAAGCCGATGAGCAGGTACGAGGCAAGGCCGACGCCCTCCCAGCCGACGTACAGCAGCAGGTAGTTGTCGGCGAGGACCAGCAGCAGCATCGCCGCGAGGAACAGGTTCAGGTAGCCGAAGAAGCGGCGGCGCCGCTCGTCGTGCTCCATGTACCCGACCGAGTAGAGGTGGATCAGTGAGCCGACGCCCGTGATCAGCAGCACGAACGTCATCGACAGCTGGTCCAGGCGGAAGGTGACGTCCGCCTGGAAGTCGCCGACCGAGATCCACGTCCACAGGTGCTGGGTCAGGGTGCGGTTCTCGGCGTCCTTGCCGAGCAGGCCGGCGAAGAGGACCAGGCCGAGCACGAAGGAGGTGGCCGACAGGAGCGTGCCGATCCAGTGGCCCACGGCGTCCAGCCGCCGGCCGCCGACCAGGAGGACGGCCGCTCCGAGCAGGGGCGCCGCGATGAGCAGCGCGATCAGGTTGTCCACGATTCTTCCGACCCCTTACAGCTTCATCAGGCTGGCGTCGTCGACCGAGGCCGAGTGGCGGGTACGGAACAGCGACACGATGATCGCGAGGCCCACCACGACCTCCGCGGCGGCGACGACCATCGTGAAGAAGGCGATGATCTGGCCGTCGAGGTTGCCGTGCATCCGGGAGAAGACGACGAACGCGAGGTTGCAGGCGTTGAGCATCAGCTCGACGCACATGAACACGACGATCGCGTTGCGCCGGATCAGCACCCCGGTCGCGCCGACGGTGAACAGCAGGGCCGCGAGATAGAGGTAGTTGACGGGGTTCACTTCGACGCCTCCTCGGGCCGCTTGAACGTCGCCGGCTCGATCCCGGTCCGCTCCAGACGCTCCGCGGCGCGCTGCTCCAGGGCCCGAAGGTCGTTGAGCGCCTCCGCCGACACGTCCCGGATCTGACCGCGTTCGCGCAGCGTCTTGCTGACGGTCAGCTCGGAGGGGGTGCCGTCGGGCAGCAGACCCGCGATGTCCACGGCGTTGTGCCGTGCGTAGACACCCGGGGCCGGCAGCGGCGGGATGTGCCGGCCTTCCCGGATGCGCTGCTCGGCCAGCTCGCGCTGGGTCTTCGCCCGCTCGGTGCGCTCCCGGTGGGTGAGCACCATCGCGCCGACGGCGGCCGTGATCAGCAGTGCGCCGGTGATCTCGAAGGCGAAGACGTACTTGGTGAAGATGAGGGACGCGAGGCCCTCCACGTTGCCGTTCGCGTTCGCCCGGCCGGTGCCGTTGAACTCCGTCAGGGAGGCGTTGCCGATGCCGGCGAACAGCAGGACGCCGAAGCCGACCCCGCAGAGCAGGGCCAGCCAGCGCTGGCCCTTGATGGTCTCCTTCAGCGAGTCCGCGGCCGTGACGCCGACGAGCATCACCACGAACAGGAACAGCATCATGATCGCGCCGGTGTAGACGACGATCTGCACGATGCCCAGGAAGTAGGCGCCGTTGGCGAGGTAGAACACCGCCAGGATGATCATGGTCCCGGCGAGGCAGAGGGCGCTGTGCACGGCCTTCTTCATCAGAACGGTGCACAGGGCGCCGATCACCGCGAACGTGCCGAGGACCCAGAACTGGAAGGCCTCACCGGTGGAGGTGCTGTAGGCGGCAAGCTGAGTCGCGCTCATCGGCCGATCACCTTCTCCGACGCCGGTTCGGTCTCGCCGAAGGTGCTGTCGCCCTCCTGCACCACCTCGCCCCTGGAGACGGCGGCCTGCCGCACCGTGCCCGGCGCGGCCTCCGTCACCAGGCCCCGGTAGTAGTCCTGTTCGTCCGTCCCCGGGAAGATCGCGTGCGGTGTGTCGACCATGCCCTCCTCGAGACCGGCGAGCAGCTGCTCCTTGGTGTAGATGAGGTTGGCGCGGCTGGAGTCGGCCAGTTCGAACTCGTTGGTCATCGTCAGCGCGCGCGTGGGGCACGCCTCGATGCACAGGCCGCACAGGATGCAGCGGGCGTAGTTGATCTGATAGACGCGGCCGTACCGCTCACCCGGCGAGTAACGCTCCTCGTCGGTGTTGTCGGCGCCCTCGACGTAGATGGCGTCGGCGGGGCAGGCCCAGGCGCACAGCTCGCAGCCGACGCACTTCTCCAGGCCGTCCGGATGGCGGTTGAGCTGGTGCCGTCCGTGGAACCGCGGAGCCGTGGTCTTCTGCTGCTCGGGGTACTGCTCGGTGAGCCGCTTCTTGAACATGGCCTTGAAGGTCACGCCGAAGCCGGCCACGGGGTTCTGGAAGCCGGGCTTGATCTGCCCGGACTCCGTTGGCTCCTCAGCCATCGGACGCCTCCTTTCCATCCGTAGATCCGTCACTGACAGTGTCCGGTCCACCACTGACAATCAGCTCCCGCTCCCGGCGCGGGCGGCGCCTGGGCGCCGGCGGCAGCTCCTGTCCGGGCAGCGGCGGCACGGGGAATCCGCCCGCCATCGGGTCGAATCCGGGCTGCGGGCCGGCGCTCTGCTCGTCCGTCCTCGCCTTCCCGCGGAACATGTCGGCGACGAAGGAGAGCAGCAGCAGGGCGAGGACTCCGCCGCCGACGTAGAGGGCGATGTCGGCGAAGTCGTAGTTCTCGTTGCGCAGCGCCCGCACGGTCGCGACGAGCATCAGCCAGGTCACCGAGACCGGGATGAGGACCTTCCAGCCGAGCTTCATCAGCTGGTCGTACCGGACCCGGGGGAGCGTGCCGCGCAGCCAGATGAAGAAGAACAGCAGCAACTGGACCTTGATCACGAACCAGAGCAGCGGCCACCAGCCGTGGTTCGCGCCCTCCCAGAAGCCGCTGATCGGCCAGGGAGCGCGCCAGCCGCCGAGGAACAGGGTGGTCGAGACGGCCGACACCGTCACCATGTTCACGTACTCGGCGAGCATGAACATCGCGAACTTGATGGACGAGTACTCGGTGTTGAAGCCGCCGACCAGGTCGCCCTCGGACTCCGGCATGTCGAAGGGGGCGCGGTTGGTCTCGCCGACCATCGTGACGATGTAGAGGATGAAGGAGACCGGCAGCAGCAGGATGTACCAGCGGTCGTGCTGCTGCTCGACGATGGTCGACGTCGACATCGACCCCGAGTAGAGGAACACGGAGGCGAACGCGGCGCCCATGGCGATCTCGTAGGAGATCATCTGGGCACAGGAGCGGAGGCCGCCGAGCAGCGGGTAGGTGGATCCGGAGCTCCAGCCCGCCAGCACGATGCCGTAGATGCCGACCGAGGCGACCGCGAGGATGAAGAGCATCGCGATCGGCAGGTCGGTGAGCTGCATCGCGGTCCGCGTGCCGAAGATCGAGATCTCGTTGTCGGCGGGGCCGAAGGGGATCACCGCGATCGCCATGAAGGCCGGGATGGCCGCGACGATCGGCGCGAGGACGTAGACCACCTTGTCCGCGCGCTTGACGATGACGTCTTCCTTGAGCATCAGCTTGATGCCGTCGGCGAGCGACTGGAGCATGCCCCAGGGGCCGTGCCGGTTCGGGCCGATGCGAAGCTGCATCCAGGCGACGACCTTGCGCTCCCAGACGATGGAGAACAGCACGGTCACCATCAGGAACGCGAAGCAGAAGACCGCCTTGACGACGACCAGCCACCAGGGGTCCCGGCCGAACATCGAGAGGTCTTCAGCCGCGAGGTACGGGCTCATGCCTCCACCTCCTTGGGGGCCTGTTCGGCGCGTGCCGCCGGGCCGATACGGACGAGGGAGCCGGGCTGCGCACCGGTGTCGGAGGCGACGCCCGCGCCGGCGGAGTTCAGCGGCAGCCACACCACCCGGTCGGGCATCTCGGTGACCTGGAGCGGGAGTTCCACGGTGCCGCAGGAGCCGGTGACGGCCAGGACGCCGCCGTCCTCGACACCGGCCTCGGCGGCCGTCGCCGCCGACACGCGCGCGCGTGCGGCGTGCCGAGTCCCGGCGAGCGCCTCGTCGCCCTCCTGCAGGACACCCTGGTCGAGCAGCAGCCGGTGCCCGGCGAGTACGGCCTCGCCGACGGCCGGCCGGGGCAGGACGCCCCCCGTCTCCAGGGGGTCGGTGGACCGCGGGCCGTCCCAGGGGCCGAGCCGGTCGATCTCCGCGCGTGCGGTACGCAGGTCCGGCAGGCCGAGGTGGACGTCCATGGCGTCGGCCAGCATCTGCAGTACCCGCCCGTCGGTGGGGGCGAGGCGGCGGGTCATCTGGTCGGGCTTGAGCGCGGCCTCGAAGAAGCGCACCCTGCCCTCCCAGTTCAGGAAGGTGCCCGCCTTCTCGGCGACCGCCGCGACCGGCAGGACCACGTCGGCGTGGCCGGTGACCTCGCTGGGCCGCAGCTCCAGCGACAGCAGGAAGCCGACGTTCGCGAACGCCTCACGCGCGCGTGCCGGGTCGGGCAGGTCGCCGACCTCCACACCGGCGACCACCAGCGCGGACAGTTCGCCGGTGGCGGCCGCCTCGATCATCTGGTGGGTGTCCCGGCCGTGACGGGCGGGGAGTTCGGCGAGCCCCCAGACCGCGGCGACCTCCTCCCGCGCACGCGGGTCGGTCGCCGGGCGGCCGCCCGGCAGCAGCGACGGCAGCGCGCCGGCCTCGACCGCACCGCGTTCGCCCGCCCGCCGCGGGATCCACACCAGCTGGGCGCCGGTGGCGGCGGCGGCGCGTACGGCGGCGGTGAGTCCGCCCGCGACCGAGGCGAGCCTCTCCCCCACGACGATCACCGCGCCGTCGGCGCGCAGGGCCTCGGCGGCCTTCGTGCCGGGCTCCTCCAGGCCGACGCCGCTCGCGAGGGCGTCCAGCCACTCGGTCTCGGTGCCGGGCGCGGCCGCCAGCAGCGTGCCGCCCGCTTTCTCCAGGCCGCGCGTCGCGTGCGTGGCGAGGGAGAACACCCGCTGCTTGTGCTTGCGCCAGGCCTTGCGCAGTCGCAGGAAGACGCCGGGCGCCTCCTCCTCCGACTCGAACCCTGCGAGCAGGACGGCGGGCGCCTTCTCCAGCGCGGCGTAGGTGACGCCGGTGCCGTCGAGGTCACGGCCGCGGCCCGCCACCCGGGCCGCGAGGAAGTCGGCCTCCTCGGCGCTGTGCACGCGCGCGCGGAAGTCGATGTCGTTCGTGCCGAGCGCCACGCGCGCGAACTTGCTGTAGGCGTAGGCGTCCTCGACGGTCAGCCGGCCGCCGGTGAGGACACCGGCCCGGGAACGGGCGGCGGTCAGCCCGCGCGCGGCCGCTTCCAGTGCCTCCGGCCAGGAGGCGGGCTCCAGAACGCCTTCGGCGTTGCGCACCAGCGGGACGTCGAGGCGGTCCTTCGTCTGCGCGTACCGGAACGCGAAGCGTCCCTTGTCGCAGATCCACTCCTCGTTGACCTCGGGGTCGTCGGCGGCGAGCCGCCGCATGACCTTGCCGCGCCGGTGGTCGGTGCGCGTCGCGCAGCCGCCCGAGCAGTGTTCGCACACCGACGGCGAGGAGATGAGGTCGAAGGGCCGGGAGCGGAAGCGGTAGGCCGCCGAGGTGAGCGCGCCCACCGGGCAGATCTGGATGGTGTTGCCGGAGAAGTACGACTCGAACGGGTCGCCCTCACCGGTGCCGACCTGCTGCAGCGCGCCCCGCTCGATCAGCTCGATCATCGGGTCGCCCGCCACCTGGTTGGAGAAGCGGGTGCAGCGGGCGCACAGCACGCACCGCTCGCGGTCCAGGAGCACCTGCGTCGAGATCGGCACGGGCTTCTCGTAGGTCCGCTTGCGGCCCTCGAAGCGGGACTCCGCGTTGCCGTGCGACATGGCCTGGTTCTGCAGGGGGCACTCGCCGCCCTTGTCGCAGACCGGGCAGTCCAGCGGGTGGTTGATGAGCAGCAGCTCCATCACACCGTGCTGCGCCTTCTCGGCGACCGGCGAGGTGAGCTGGGTCTTCACCACCATGCCGTCCGTGCACGTGATGGTGCAGGACGCCATGGGCTTGCGCTGGCCCTCGACCTCGACGATGCACTGGCGGCAGGCGCCGGCCGGGTCCAGCAGGGGGTGGTCGCAGAACCGCGGGATCTCGATGCCGAGCTGCTCGGCGGCCCGGATGACCAGGGTGCCCTTGGGCACGCTGATCTCGACGCCGTCGATCGTCAGCGTGACGAGGTCCTCCGGCGGGACCGCCGCCTCTCCCCCTCCGGAGGGAGCACTGGTGGTCACGGTCATGCGTTCACCTCCGGGCGGTCCGCCCAGGCCGTCGACTTGGCCGGGTCGAAGGGGCAGCCCCGGCCCGTGATGTGCTGCTCGTACTCCTCGCGGAAGTACTTCAGCGAGGAGAAGATCGGTGATGCGGCGCCGTCACCGAGGGCGCAGAAGGACTTGCCGTTGATGTTGTCGGCGATGTCGGCGAGCTTGTCGAGGTCGGACATGGCGCCCTTGCCGGCCTCGATGTCCCGCATCAACTGCACGAGCCAGTACGTTCCCTCGCGGCACGGGGTGCACTTGCCGCAGGACTCGTGGGCGTAGAACTCGGTCCAGCGGGTCACCGCCCGCACCACGCAGGTCGTCTCGTCAAAGCACTGCAGGGCCTTGGTGCCGAGCATGGAACCCGCGGCACCGACCCCTTCGTAGTCGAGGGGGACGTCGAGGTGCTCGTCGGTGAACATCGGGGTGGAGGAGCCGCCCGGGGTCCAGAACTTGAGGCGGTGGCCGGGCCGCATTCCGCCGCTCATGTCGAGGAGCTGGCGGAGTGTGACGCCGAGCGGCGCCTCGTACTGGCCGGGGCTCGCGACGTGGCCGCTGAGCGAGTAGAGCGTGAAGCCCGGGGACTTCTCGCTGCCCATCGACCTGAACCAGTCTTTCCCGTTTTTGAGGATGGCGGGAACCGACGCGATCGACTCGACGTTGTTCACAACAGTCGGGCAGGCATAGAGCCCTTCGACGGCTGGGAAAGGGGGACGGAGCCGCGGTTGACCACGGCGGCCTTCGAGCGAGTCGAGCAGTGCGGTCTCCTCACCGCAGATGTACGCGCCGGCGCCGGCGTGCACGGTGAGGTCGAGGTCGAGTCCGCTGCCCAGGATGTTCTCGCCGAGGTAGCCCGCCGCGTAGGCCTCGCGCACGGCCTCGTGCAACCGCCGCAGAACGGGGACGACCTCACCACGCAGATAGATGAAGGCATGCGAAGACCGGATGGCGTAACACGCGATCACGATGCCCTCGATGAGGCTGTGCGGGTTCGCGAAGAGGAGCGGGATGTCCTTGCAGGTTCCCGGCTCCGACTCGTCGGCGTTGACAACTAGATAGTGCGGTTTTCCATCACCCTGGGGAATGAACTGCCATTTCATTCCCGTCGGGAATCCCGCGCCGCCGCGCCCGCGCAGACCGGACTCCTTGACGTACGCGATCAGGTCGTCCGGTGACATGGCGAGCGCCTTGCGGAGCCCCTCGTACCCCTCGTGCCTCCGGTAGACGTCCAGGGACCAGGACCGGTCCTCGTCCCAGAAGGCCGACAGCACGGGTGCGAGCAGCTTCTCGGGGCTCGTGTCCTTGAGTTCGGGTGCCACGGTCATCACTCCCCCTCCTCGGCGGCGGGCCCTGCCGGGTGGGCCGGGTCGGAGGCCGATGTCTGCTGCGGCGCGTCATGAGAACTGAGGTGCTCGGCCGTCGACGGCCGGTGCGCCCGGTCCTGCGGTTCGTCATGCGGACCGCCGTCGCGCGGATGGACCACGCGCGCGGGTGCGGCCTCTCCCTTTGCCAGGCGAAGGCCCACCAGCGACGCGGGTCCCGCACTGCCGCCCTCCTCGACGGCTCCGGGCCGCTCGTCGGGGAAGCCGGCCAGGATCCGCGCGGTCTCCTTGAAGGTGCACAGGCGCGCCCCGCGCGTGGGCTGTACGGGCCGCCCCTCGCGCAGGTCGTCGACCAGGCGCTTGGCGCTGCCGGGGGTCTGGTTGTCGAAGAACTCCCAGTTGACCATCACGACCGGCGCGAAGTCGCAGGCCGCGTTGCACTCGATGTGCTCCAGGGTGACCTTGCCGTCGCCGGTGGTCTCGCCGTTGCCGACGCCCAGGTGTTCCTGGAGGGTCTCGAAGATCGCGTCGCCGCCCATCACCGCGCACAGGGTGTTGGTGCAGACGCCCACCTGGTAGTCGCCGGAGGGCTTGCGCCGGTACATGGTGTAGAAGGTGGCGACGGCGGTGACCTCGGCCGTGGTCAGGTCCAGCATGTCCGCACAGAACTGCATGCCGGTGCGGGTGACGTGGCCCTCCTCCGACTGCACGAGGTGGAGCAGCGGCAGCAGGGCCGACCGGGAGTCGGGGTAGCGGGCGATCACGTCGCGCGCGTCCGTCTCCAGCCGGGCCCGGACGTCGTCCGGGTACGCGGGTGCGGGCAGTTGGGGCATGCCCAGGCTGACGCCCCGCTCCGAAGAACTGGTGGTCACCGGTCGACGCCTCCCATCACGGGGTCGATGGACGCCACGGCGACGATGACGTCGGCGACCTGGCCGCCCTCGCACATCGCCGCCATGGCCTGCAGGTTGGTGAAGGACGGGTCGCGGAAGTGGACCCGGAAGGGGCGGGTGCCGCCGTCGGAGACGGCGTGGACCCCGAGTTCGCCCTTGGGCGATTCGACGGCCGCGTACGCCTGTCCCGGCGGTACCCGGAAGCCCTCGGTGACGAGCTTGAAGTGGTGGATCAGGGCCTCCATGGAGGTGCCCATGATCTTCCTGATGTGGTCGAGGGAGTTGCCGAGCCCGTCCGGTCCCAGGGCGAGCTGGGCGGGCCAGGCGATCTTCTTGTCGGCGACCATGACCGGGCCGGGCTGGAGCCGGTCCAGGCACTGCTCGACGATGCCGAGCGACTGGCGCATCTCCTCCAGGCGGATCAGGAAGCGCCCGTAGGAGTCGCAGGAGTCGGCGGTCGGGACGTCGAAGTCGTACGTCTCGTAGCCGCAGTACGGCTGGGTCTTGCGCAGGTCGTGCGGCAGGCCGGTGGAGCGCAGGATCGGGCCGGTGGCGCCGAGGGCCATGCAGCCGGCCAGGTCGAGGTGGCCGACGTTCTGCATGCGGGCCTTGAAGATGGGGTTCCCAGTGGCGAGCTTGTCGTACTCCGGGAGGTTCTTCTTCATCTTCTTCACGAACTCGCGGATCTGGTCCACCGCGCCGGGCGGCAGGTCCTGGGCGAGTCCGCCGGGGCGGATGTACGCGTGGTTCATCCGCAGGCCCGTGATGAGCTCGTAGATGTCGAGAATCATTTCACGATCACGGAATCCGTAGATCATGATCGTGGTGGCGCCGAGCTCCATGCCACCGGTGGCGATGCACACCAGGTGGGAGGAGAGCCGGTTCAGCTCCATCAGGAGGACCCGGATGATCTTGGCGCGCTCGGTGATCTCGTCCTCGATGCCGAGGAGCTTCTCGACGGCGAGACAGTAGGCGGTCTCGTTGAAGAAGGACGTCAGGTAGTCCATGCGCGTCACGAACGTGGTGCCCTGCGTCCAGGTCCGGTACTCGAGGTTCTTCTCGATGCCGGTGTGGAGGTAGCCGATGCCGCAGCGGGCCTCGGTGACCGTCTCGCCCTCGATCTCGAGGATCAGACGGAGCACCCCATGGGTGGACGGGTGCTGGGGACCCATGTTGACGACGATGCGCTCGTCGTCGGCGCGGGCCGCGGACTGGACGATCTCGTCCCAGTCGCCGCCGGTGACCGTGTAGACGGTGCCCTCGGTGGTCTCTCGAGAAGAACTCTCCGTCCCGGAGGGACCCGATGAGGGGTGGTGGCCGGGCGACGGGCGGGCTGATGCTGACTGCGTGCTCACGAGTACGACCTCCGCTGGTCCGGAGCCGGGATCTGGGCGCCCTTGTACTCGACGGCGATGCCGCCGAGGGGGTAGTCCTTGCGCTGCGGGTGGCCCTGCCAGTCGTCCGGCATCATGATCCGGGTCAGGGCCGGGTGGCCGTCGAAGACGATCCCGAAGAAGTCCCAGGTCTCGCGCTCGTGCCAGTCGTTGGTCGGATACACGGAGACCAGGGACGGGATGCGCGGCTCGCTGTCGGGGGCGCTCACCTCCAGCCGGATCAGCCGGTTGTGGGTGATCGAGCGCAGGTGGTAGACGGCGTGCAGCTCGCGGCCCTTGTCTTGCGGGTAGTGGACGCCGCTGACGCCGGTGCACAGCTCGAAGCGCAGGGCGGGGTCGTCGCGCAGGGTGCGGGCGACGCGGACCAGGTGCTCGCGTTCGATGTGGAAGGTCAGTTCGCCGCGGTCGACGACCGTCTTCTCGATGGCGTTCTCCGGCAGGAGCCCCTGTTCCTCCAGGGCACCCTCGAGTTCGTCGGCCACCTCGTCGAACCAGCCGCCGTAGGGCCGGTTCGCCGGTCCCGGGAGGCGGACCGAGCGGACGAGGCCGCCGTAGCCGGAGGTGTCGCCGCCGTTGTTGGCGCCGAACATGCCGCGCTGGACGCGGATCTCCTCGCCGCCCTGGGCGCGCTGGCCGGGGAGGTTGGAGGCGGCGAGGTCCTTCTCGGGGTTCACCCCGTCCGAGGACCCGTTGACGCCGTTGGTGCCGTGTCCGTCGCTCACCGCAGCAGCCCCTTCATCTCGATCGTGGGCAGGGCCTTGAGCGCCGCCTCCTCCGCCTCACGGGCGGCTTCCTCGGCGTTCACGCCGAGCTTGGAGGACTGGATCTTCTGGTGGAGCTTGAGGATCGCGTCCATCAGCATCTCGGGCCGCGGCGGGCAGCCGGGGAGGTAGATGTCGACCGGGACGATGTGGTCGACGCCCTGGACGATCGCGTAGTTGTTGAACATGCCGCCCGAGGAGGCGCAGACGCCCATGGAGATCACCCACTTGGGGTTGGGCATCTGGTCGTAGACCTGCCTGAGGACCGGCGCCATCTTCTGGCTGACCCGGCCGGCGACGATCATCAGGTCCGCCTGGCGCGGTGAGCCGCGGAAGACCTCCATGCCGAAGCGCGCGAGGTCGTAGCGTCCGGCGCCGGTGGTCATCATCTCGATGGCGCAGCAGGCGAGGCCGAAGGTGGCCGGGAAGACGGACGCCTTGCGCACCCAGCCCGCGGCCTGCTCGACGGTGGTCAGCAGGAAACCGCTCGGCAGTTTTTCTTCGAGTCCCATGTCGTTAAAGGCCCCTCAGTCCCATTCCAGGCCGCCGCGCCGCCATACGTACGCGTACGCCACGAAGACGGTGAGCACGAAGAGCAGCATCTCCACGAGCCCGAAGATCCCCAGGGCGTCGAAGGTGACGGCCCAGGGGTAGAGGAAGACGATCTCGATGTCGAAGACGATGAAGAGCATCGCCGTCAGGTAGTACTTGATGGGGAAGCGCCCGCCGCCGGCCGGCGTGGGGGTCGGCTCGATACCGCACTCGTAGGCCTCGAGCTTGGCGCGGTTGTACCGCTTCGGACCGATCAGCGTGGCCATGACCACGGAGAAGATCGCAAAGCCTGCCCCGAGGGCTCCCAGTACGAGGATGGGCGCATACGCGTTCACCGCTCCTCGCTCCTCTCAGTCGGCACTGACTGCTGGCGGTTGCACCGGGCTCACGTCCGCCCCACCGGTCCCACGAACCCCGCTCGTCCCGGGCGAAGATCGAGAACATGTGAAGCAGGTCACAAGCCCAACTGCCTCGCATCTTATGCCTGCCGCTCTGTGATCTGCGACACGGGGTATTACACAACCTTTGTGATCTCCACCACCTGACGAAGGATCATGAAGTCGGATGATCGGTGATCTTCGTACGCGAAGCGTCCAGCTGATCACCAGAAGTGACATTTTCGCTCGTCGCCGCAGGTGAAAGAGGTCGTCTCAATATCAAGAGAGTTCCGCTGCATGCAAATTGGCTCTGGACTGGGCGCCCTGATAGAGGACCGCGTTCACACATCAGAGGGAGGTCCGGGGCGAGGTGTGGACGCGGCGGGGGCGCGTGCACGCGTTCACGAACTCCCCTCCGCCTTTCACTCACCCCCCACCCGCGCGGGACGCCGTCCTTCCGATGACCGTTCCGTGACCTCCGCCACATTGATGAGAGGTGTCTGAGAGCGGGGCTTGGCCAACGACCCGAACGAGTGGTAGGTGCAGGGCAATTCGGACGTAATGATCAAAGACCGTGATCAAGGGCTTGATCGCGGGCGTCCGCAATGTCCGTTACGGCGTCAATAAAGGGTGACGCGCCGGGCTTTTGAGGCCCCCGTTGAACAACTGTGGCGCACCACACGTTTCTTGAAGATATGAAGGAGCCCCTGGTACCGGTTGTTCCCATGTCCCACACCGCTCACATACGCAGCCACCGGAAGCCCCGCCGCAGCGCGTCGACCCTCGCGATGCGGGCCGGAGTCGCCGGTGGCGTCCTCAGCACCCTGGCAGTAGCCGGGGCGTCCGGATCGGCGAACGCTGCCGAGCCGGTGACGCAGACCCTCGAACTGCCCACGCTCACGGCCGACCTGGCCGCTCAGGTCGCCCAGTCCGCGGACGCCACTCAGCAGGCCGCGGCCAACTACGAACTGCAGGCCGAGCGCGACGCGGCCGCCGCGAACGCCGCGAAGCAGGCCAAGTCGGACCTCGCCGAGGCCAAGCAGAAGGCGGCCGAGGCCAAGAAGAAGGCTCAGGAGGCCGCCCGCAAGGCCGCCGCCGCCCGCGCCGCCCGCAGCGCCGAGCGCACGACGCTCTCCACCACGGCGAGCACCGGCGTCTCCGCCGGCACGAGCACGAGCACGTCCACCGCCACCGGTTCGGCGGCGTCCATCGTCTCCTTCGTGAAGGCTCAGGTCGGCAAGGCCTACGTCTCCGGCGCCACCGGCCCCTCCGCGTACGACTGCTCCGGCCTGGTGCAGACGGCGTTCAAGCAGGTCGGCATCAGCCTGCCGCGTGTCTCCCAGGACCAGTCGACGGCCGGCACCCAGGTGTCGCTGAGCAACCTGCAGCCCGGCGACATCCTCTACTGGGGCAGCGCGGGCAGCGCGTACCACGTGGCGGTGTACGTCGGCGACGGCATGTTCGTCGGCGCCCAGAACCCCTCCAGCGGCGTCCAGGAGAAGCCGCTGTCGTACGACCCGCCCACCGGCGCGGTGCGGGTGCTCTGAGCGCTCCACACGCCTTCAGGGACGTCAGGGGCCGCAGCCGCTCGGGGGCAGCGGCCCTCACGTCCGCTCCTGTCCAGGGGCACGACGGCAACGGCGGCGGCCCGGCGGACGAGTTCCTCGTCCGCCGGGCCGCCGCCGTCCGCGTCTGCGCTCACGCGCCCCGGTCACGTCCCGGGCGCGGTCCTCACGCCTTCGGCGCGACCCTGCTCAGGCCGTTGATGATGCGGTCCATCGCGTCGCCGCCCGTGGGGTCGGTGAGGTTCGCCAGGAGCTTCAGCGTGAACTTCATCAGGACGGGGTGGGTCAGACCGCGCTGGGCGGCGATCTGCATGACCTTCGGGTTGCCGATGAGCTTCACGAAGGCGCGGCCCAGGCTGTAGTAGCCGCCGTAGGTGTCCTTGAGGACGCGCGGGTAGCGCTGCAGGGCGATCTCGCGCTGGGCGGGTGTCGCGCGCGCGTGGGCCTGCACGATGACGTCGGCGGCGATCTGGCCGGACTCCATGGCGTAGGCGATGCCTTCACCGTTGAAGGGGTTCACCAGGCCGCCCGCGTCGCCGACGAGCAGCAGCCCCTTGGTGTAGTGCGGCTGGCGGTTGAAGGCCATGGGCAGGGCGGCGCCGCGGATCGGGCCGGTCATGTTCTCGGGGGTGTAGCCCCAGTCCTCGGGCATGGACGCGCACCAGGCCTTGAGGATCTCGCGCCAGTCCAGCTCCTTGAAGGCGGCCGAGGTGTTCAGCACGCCGAGGCCGACGTTGGAGGTGCCGTCGCCCATGCCGAAGATCCAGCCGTAGCCGGGCAGCAGACGCTCCTGGGCGCCGCGCCGGTCCCACAGCTCCAGCCAGGACTCCAGGTAGTCGTCGTCGTGGCGGGGGGAGGTGAAGTAGGTGCGCACCGCGACGCCCATCGGGCGGTCCTCTCGGCGGTGCAGGCCCATCGCGAGGGACAGGCGGGTGGAGTTGCCGTCGGCGGCGACGACGAGCGGCGCGTGGAAGGTGACCTCACGCTTCTCCTCGCCGAGCTTGGCGGTCACACCGGTGATGCGGCCGGTGCGGTCGTCGACGACGGGACCGGAGACGTTGCAGCGCTCGAAGAGGCGGGCGCCGGCCTTCTGGGCGTTGCGGGCGAGCTGCTCGTCGAAGTCGTCGCGCTTGCGGACGAGGCCGTAGTCCGGGAACGAGGCGAGATCGGGCCAGTCGAGCTGGAGACGGCTGCCGCCGCCGATGATGCGCAGGCCCTTGTTGCGCAGCCAGCCGGCCTCTTCGGAGACGTCGATGCCCATCGCCACGAGCTGCTTGACCGCGCGCGGGGTGAGGCCGTCGCCGCAGACCTTCTCGCGCGGGAACTCGGTCTTCTCCAGCAGGAGGACGTCGAGCCCGGCCTTGGCGAGGTGGTACGCGGTGGTGGAGCCGGCCGGCCCCGCGCCGACGACGATCACATCGGCGGTGTTCTCGGAGAGGGGCTCAGTCACGACTGTCACGGCGGGATCTCCCCAAGTTCGAAATCTGCGTGCCGACCGGCACTGGACATGGGCAGTCTATTCAGCAGTACTGATCACCCGGCTGAAGGGCTGCCCCGTGAACCGAGCTCTCCCCGCTGTACGGCTGCGTGTGCCCACCGACGAGGACGCGTTCTCCTGGCACCGGGTCTTCGACGACCCGGAGGTCATGGAGTTCCACGGGGGCCGGTCCGCCGAGGTGTCGGTGTACGAGGAGCTGACCGCGCGCCAGCGCCGGCACGACGCGGAGCGGGGGTTCTGCCTGTGGTCGGTGCTGGACGACGAGGACGGCATGGTCGGCTTCACCGGGGCCCAGCCGTGGCCGCACGCCTGGGGACCCGCGGGCGAGATCGAGATCGGCTGGCGGCTGGGCCGGGCGCACTGGGGACGGGGGTATGCCACGGCCGCCGCCGAGGAGACGCTGGACCGGCTGCGGGCGGCCGGGGTGGACCGGGTGGTGGCGATGGTCGACGCGCGCAACGAACGCTCCATCGCGGTCACCCGGCGCCTCGGCATGCGGCTCGCGGAGACGTTCACGACGCCGGCCTCGGCACGGCAGGGGCACTGCTACCGACTTGATCTGTGACTCGGAGTAACCAACTGTCACAGAAAGCCACATGTCGCTTCCGGGTGGCCCGGGCCCGCGTTACCCTTCCAGTACCGCTGGGGGTGACATCTGTGCGTATAACACCCAAAACACCCGAAGCGCGCGTTCCTCGTCTGGTCGGCCTCATGGCCATGGACGCGCGCGAAACGGCCCGGGCCCGAGGGCTGTTCCTCAACGCGCCGGACCGCCCGGACTTCGCGCACACGGTGGTCGAGTACGTCGTACGCCAGTATCCGCAGCCCGGGGCCGAGGTGCCGCCGGACTCCGTGGTGTACGTGTGGTTCGACTTCGGTGAGGGCGAGGGCGGCGGGGGCGTGCGCGAGCCACGCATCCCGCGGCCGCCCACGGGCGGGATGCGACGCGAACTCGGCGAGACCGGCGACGCCTTCGAGATGATCAACCGGTGAGCGGCGGTCACCCGCCGGCGGGACTCAGCTCTCCTTGAAGCCCCGGTGCAGCGCGACCACACCGCCGGTGAGGTTGCGCCAGGCCACCTTCGACCAGCCCGCCTTGCGCAGCCGCTCGGCGAGGCCGGGCTGGTCGGGCCAGGCGCGGATGGACTCGGCGAGGTAGACGTAGGCGTCCGGGTTGGAGGAGACCGACCGGGCGACCGGCGGAAGCGCCCGCATCAGGTACTCGGTGTAGACCGTCCGGAAGGGCGCCCAGGTCGGGTGCGAGAACTCGCAGATCACCACGCGCCCCCCGGGCCGGGTCACCCGGTACATCTCGCGCAGCGCCGCGTCCGTGTCCTGCACGTTGCGCAGCCCGAAGGAGATCGTCACGGCGTCGAAGGTGTCGTCCTTGAACGGCAGCCTGGTCGCGTCGCCCGCCGTGAACGGCAGCCAGGTGTGCTTCCTCTTGCCGACCTGGAGCATCCCGAGGGAGAAGTCGCACGGGACGACGTAGGCGCCGGTGCGCGCGAAGGGGAGCGAGGAGGTCGCCGTGCCGGCCGCGAGGTCGAGGACCTTCTGCGCGGGACGCGCGTCGACCGCCTTCGCCACCTCCTTGCGCCAGCGCCGGTCCTGGCCGAGCGACAGCACATCGTTCGTCAGGTCGTACCGTTCCGCCACGTCGTCGAACATCGAGGCGACTTCGTGCGGCTGCTTGTTCAGAGAGGCGCGGGTCACCCGCCCATTGTTGCAGCACGCCCTCCCGGGATCAGTCGCGGCTTCTTCCCGGCGGCCACGTCCTCCACCCAGCCGCACGCCGGCACGGCCACGGCGATCAGGACCCAGCCGACCCCGAACATGAACCACTGGCTGTCGAGCGGCAGGTACCGCTCGAAGGCGGGCACGTCCCAGAAGCGGTCGATCAGCGGGACCGCCAGGATCAGCGCGATCTCGTGCCAGAGGTAGATCGTCACCGCGCGCGCGTTGAAGACCGTGACCGTCCGGTCCAGGCGCCTGAACCGGGTGAGCGGGGCGAAGTCGATCCGGAAGCGCGCCTTCGCCCACATCAGCGGAGTCACGAACCCGGCCGACCAGAAGGCCTGCGCGAGCGGGTTCTCGTCGAGGTCGTACGTGCCGGACTCCGCCCGGTGCGCGAGGGCGTACCAGCCGCCGTAGCCGAGGGCGGCGAGCGCGAGGACGCCGACCAGGGCCGGCCGCATCCGCTGGAGCACGCCGTCGCGGTGGGCGAAGCCGAGGATCCAGCAGAAGAGGTAGGTCGCCAGGTCCCACAGGGCGCTGCCGAAGCGGTTGTCCGGGACCGCCCGGACGGAGTTCAGCACCAGGACGGGGGCGAGGGACAGCAGCAGTACGGGGACGGGAGCCTTGCGGAAGATCCACAGCAGGGCCGGGGACAGCAGGACGAACCAGAGGTACGTGCGCAGGTACCAGAGGATCTCCCAGGCCTGCTCGCCCCAGGCGTTGCCCGGGGGATCGCCGAGCGGCACGACCCAGTAGACGATCTGCCAGCCGGGCATCCAGCCGTGGACCAGCATCGCGAGGACGACGAAGACGCCCCAGAACCAGAAGGGGGGCAGCAGGCGTCTGAGGCGGCTGCGCAGCACCGTGCGGGCGGGCCGTCGCAGGGACTTCGCCATGAGGGTGCCGGCCAGGGCGAACATGATGCCCATCGAGGGGAAGGCCATGCCGCACCAGGGCCAGCCGAAGGTGTGGTAGGTGACGACCCGGATCAGGGCAAGGGCCCTGAGAGTGTCGAAGTAGCGGTCCCTCGACGGTGCCAGTGCCGCTGTCCGCGGCGGCCGGCCGGTACCCGGCGTCGCGGGCACCGCACCGGCCGTTCTGCTGTGCGCTCCCACCTCAGCTCACCCCCGCCGGGGTTCCGACCTCGCCGGTGCGCTTCAGCTTCTGCCAGCGGAGGCGGCCGCCGGTGAGGGCGGTGACGCAGGAGTGGATGAGGACGAGGTACATCATCTGGCGGTAGGCCAGTTGCTGCAGGGGCATCATCAGCAGGTAGCGGTACTTCTCGCGGTCGAGGCGGAACGCGTAGGCGGCGCAGACCAGTTGGATGCCGAGGACCGCCAGCCAGGCGAGCAGGGCGGCTCGGAAGGCGACAAAGACCATCGAGTAGACGGTGAAGACGTCGATGAGCGGGGCGAAGACGGGCGTGACGATCTGGAAGATCACCACCAGCGGCATGCCGACCCGCCCGAAGCGCCCCGAGGGGCCCCTGTCCGTCAGGGATCCTCGGTGCTTCCACAGGGCCTGCATGGTGCCGTACGACCAGCGGTAGCGCTGGGACCAGAGTTGCCTGAGCGATCCGGGCGCCTCCGTCCAGGCCCGGGCGTGCTCCTGGTAGACGACGCGCCAGCCGGCCCGGTGCATGGCGATGGTGATGTCGGTGTCCTCGGCGAGGGTGTCCTCGCTCATCCCGCCGGCCCCCAGCACGGCGTCCCCGCGGAACGCGCCGATGGCGCCGGGGATCGTCGGCATGCAGCGCAGCAGGTCGTACATGCGCCGGTCGAGGTTGAAGCCCATCACGTACTCGATGTGCTGCCAGGCGCCGATGACCGTGTTCCGGTTGCCCACCTTGGCGTTGCCGGCGACCGCGCCGACCCCGGGATCGGCGAACGGCTGGACCAGTCGCCGCACGGTGTCGGGCTCGAAGACGGTGTCTCCGTCCATCATCACGACGATGGGGTGCCGGGCGCTGCGGACACCGTTGTTCAGTGCCGCCGGTTTGCCCGCGTTCTCCTGGCGGATGACCCGGACGTTCGTCATGCCGAGCGAGTCGGCCGCGGCGCGCGCGATCTGGGACGTGCCGTCGGTCGAGCCGTCGTCGACCACGATGATCTCGATGGGGTGGGTGCTCCTCGCCAGTGACGCCAGGGTGTTGGCGATGCACTCCTTCTCGTTGTACGCGGGAACGATCACGCTCACCGGTTCGGTGACCGGCGGCCCCCAGCCGAACCCGCGTCTGTTGCGCTGTCTGTAGTGGCGCCGGGCGAGCAGCAGCATCATGCCGAAGCGGCCCATGACGGCCACGCCCACGACGACCAGCCCGGCCGAGAGCGCGGGCACCGTCCACTCGGCGACCGCGACGGCCGCGACGAGGGCCTTGCCCTCGTAGAGGGGCGTGCCGGTGGCGGTGCGGTGGGCAGCCTGGAGACCGGCGGCGGAGGCGTCGTCCTGCCGCACCGGAGCGGTGCCGGTGCCGGGCTGGGCGCCGGCCGCGCGCTGCTTCGCCAGGACCCCGCTGATGGTGGTGAAGGTGTAGCCCTTCGCCTTCATCCTCTCGATGTACGTGGGGAGAGCCGCGATCGTCTGCGAACGCTCGCCGCCCGCGTCGTGGAAGAGCACGGAGGCGCCCTTGGTGCCCTTGGGCGTCGCCCACTTCACGATGTCGGACACGCCCGGCTTCTTCCAGTCGTCGCTGTCGGTGTCGACGAACACGCTGGTGTAGCCGTCCCGGCCGAGCTTCTTGTAGACCGGCCAGCTGTAGTCGTCGATGGCGTCCGTCTCGGAGGAGTACGGCGCGCGGAACAGGGTCGTGGTGATGCCCGCCGCGCCGGCCAGGGCGAGCTGCGTCTGCTCCATCTCCCGCCGGACGCGCGAGGCGCTCTGGTACGACAGGTCGACGTGCGTGAAGGTGTGGACGCCGACCTCGTTGCCCTGCTGGACCATCGTCCGCACGATGTCCGGGTAGCGCGACACCATGGAGCCGACCAGGAAGAACGTGCCCGGCACGTCGTAGTGGCGCAGGATTTTCAGGACCTGCGGGGTCCAGGTCGGGTTCGGGCCGTCGTCGAAGGTGAGCGCGATGGTCCTGGACGGGACCGAGACCGTGGTGGCCTGTCCGCCGCGGAAGGTGAGGATCGGGCCGCCGTCGAGGACGCTGTCGGGGACGTCGCCGGAGCCGGCGCCGGTGCGCACCCGCTGGTCGCCGCCGACCTCGGCGCGCAGATAGCCGTCGAGCAGCATCACGCAGGTCAGGGCGAGCAGGAGCAGCAGGGCGAGGATGACGCGCGGGCGCTGGAGCGCCGCGGCCCTGCCGGCCGCCCGCTCGATGCGGGTGGGCGCGCGCCGGCGTCCGCGGGAGGGGGTTCGGGTCGTCATGACTGCCGCCCGCGCCCGCTCAGTTCGCGTCCGCGTCGGCGGACACGGACGCGGAAGCGGAAGCGGACGAGGTGGTGGCGCCCGGGGGCGGTGCCGACGGGGTGCCGCTCGGGAGGACCGCCTGGCGGCCGACACCGCCCTGCGGGCGGACGCCGCCGGGCGCCCGGTCGCCCTGGGCGGAGCCGAAGGGGATCAGCGAGGACGGGTTGAGGGAGGTGCCCCAGCCCATGAAGGCGGCGCCGAGCACGCCCGTGTACGCGAGGCAGACGACGCCGACGAGCGTTCCGATCCGGCGCAGCACCTTGGACCGGCGTCCGGTGGAATCGACGAACACGGGTCCCTCGGCGGACCCGTTGCCATGTTTGCGGCGGCGACCACGCCCGGTGGCGCGACTTTCGACGGCGGGTTCGGATTGCATTCCTCGGATATTAGGGAGGCTTTATATGACCCTTTCTCGGGAATTCTTGTGAGCCGCCCATGAAACCGCCCCCAGCCTGTCGGTTTCCTGAGGAACCCAAGGAGCCTATTTTTACCCCTTCGGACAAAAGGTGCCCACCAAGCGGGCAATCAACGCATAAAGCCCTGCGGAGTCGAACGGGAACGTGTGAGAGATTTCCCCTGGGAAACAGGAATCCGTTTCCGCCCTGAGACGGAGATCACGAGAGCGGGTGCGTATGCGATGAGGCGTTTCCGGAAACGCATGACTGGGTTCACCTGCCTGTTTGCACTCGCTGCCACAGGCTGCTCCGGGCACTCCGGGAGCACGTCGTACACCCCCGCCTACGCCCCCGCGTACGCCCCCTACGTCAGCGCCACGGCGAGCTCCGCCACCGACTCCGCCGGTTCCCCGGCGACATACAACCTCGCCTTCGTGATCTCCGGTGACGACGACTGCGTCCCGGAGTGGAACGGCACCGAGGCGGTCGGCGCCGCCTCGGTGAAGTCCCGGATCGCCGGGCTGAAGCAGGACGGCGCCACGGTCCGGGTGTCCTTCGGCGGGGCCTCGGGCAAGGAACTGGCCGCCACCTGCGACAGCGCCGCCGCCCTGGCCACCGCCTACGCGAAGGCGCTGGACGCGGCCGGCGCCACCCGGGCCGACTTCGACATCGAGGGCGACGAGCCGGCCGACTCCGCTTCGGTGGACCTGCGTTCACGGGCGATAGCCCGGCTGCAGCGCGAACGGCCGGACCTGAAGGTCTCGTTCACCCTTCCGGTCATGCCCTCGGGACTGGACGCGGACGGCCTCGCCCTGCTGGAGTCCGCGAACAGCCACGACGTCCAGGTCTCCACCGTCAACCTCATGACGATGAACTACGGCGAGTCGTACGCCGGTGACATGGGCGACTACGCCCTCACCTCCGCCAGGGCCGCGCACGCCCAGCTGAAGAAGGTGTTCGGGCTGTCCGACGCGGGCGCCTGGCGGGGCATGGCGCTCACCTCGATGATCGGCGTCAACGACGTGGCCGGGGAGACGTTCACGCTCTCCGACGCGGCCCAGGTGCGGGCGTTCGCCGAGAAGAAGGAGATCGCCTGGGTGTCGATGTGGTCCACCTTCCGCGACCGGCGGTGCGAGGAGGGTTCCGCCACGGACGACGCGGCGACCGACTGCAGCGGGGTGAACCAGGGTTCAGGAGCGTTCGGGAGGCGCTTCTCCGGTTGAGACCGGTCAGCGGCCGCGGTACACCAGCCGCCCGCCGATCACGGTCGCCACGCAGGTCCCGGCGCCGCGCCGGACCAGTTCGGCGCGGTCCGCGACGTCGAACACGGCGAACCGGGCGGGGCCGCCCGGCACCGGCCCCGGCAGCAGGATCAGCGGGGTCGGGGACAGCGCCGCCGGGCCCGGGAGCCGGTCCGGCCGCTGTCCCACCGCGAGTCCGGCCCTGCGCACCGCGTCCACCGCGGCCCGCGACCGCAGCTCCCCGGCCACCGCCACCGTGCCGTGCGCCAGCATCCGCTGCACCCCGCGCCGCGCGCTCGCACCGAGTCGTGCGGGGTCGGCGCGGAAGATCTCCCGCGCCCGCGCTCCGGCGATGGGCTCGGTGCCGAGCACATCGGCCTCGCGCGGGTCGGGGTGGTAGGTGGCCTCCAGCAGCTCCGGGCCGTACGGGTTCAGCAGCCCCGGGGTGAGGATGCCGGGCCAGCGCCGGACCCTCGCCCGGGGTTCGGCGGCGGCCAGTTCCTCGTACGGGCCGACGGCGGCGATGGACGCCCCGTCGACCAGGACAGCCGTCTCCGGGGACCGTTCGGCGAGGTGGAGTGTCAGCACGGCAGGGTCAGTTGGACGCCAGCAGCTTCAGTTCCGGGTGTGCCGTGCCGCCGTCGATCGCCGTGGAGGAGATGTGGGAGACCACGCGGTCGTCGACCGGGTCGTTCGCCGGGTCGTCGTGCACGACGAGGTGCTCGTACGTCGTGGCGCGCTGGGCCGGGACGCGGCCCGCCTTGCGGATGAGGTCGATGATCTCGAGCCGGTTGGAGCGGTGCTTGGCGCCCGCCGAGGAGACCACGTTCTCCTCCAGCATGATCGAGCCGAGGTCGTCCGCGCCGTAGTGCAGGGAGAGCTGGCCGACCTCCTTGCCGGTGGTCAGCCACGAACCCTGGATGTGCCGGACGTTGTCCAGGAAGAGCCGCGCGATGGCGATCATCCGCAGGTACTCGAAGAGAGTGGCCTGGGTGCGGCCCTTCAGGTGGTTGTTCTCGGGCTGGTAGGTGTACGGGATGAAGGCGCGGAAGCCGCCCGTGCGGTCCTGCACGTCGCGGATCATGCGCAGGTGCTCGATGCGCTCGGCGTTGGTCTCGCCCGTGCCCATGAGCATGGTGGACGTCGACTCCACGCCCAGTCCGTGCGCGATCTCCATGATCTCCAGCCAGCGCTCGCCGCTCTCCTTCAGCGGGGCGATGGCCTTGCGCGGCCGCTCGGGCAGGAGTTCGGCGCCGGCGCCCGCGAAGGAGTCCAGGCCCGCCTCGTGGATCCGGGTGATGGCCTCCTCCACCGGGACCCCGCTGATCCGGGCCATGTGCTCGACCTCCGAGGCGCCCAGCGAGTGGATCACGAGCTGGGGGAAGGCGTCCTTGATGGCCTTGAAGTGCTTCTCGTAGTACTCGACGCCGTAGTCCGGGTGGTGGCCGCCCTGGAACATGATCTGGGTGCCGCCCAGCTCCACGGTCTCCGCGCAGCGGCGCAGGATGTCGTCGAGGTCGCGGGTCCAGCCCTTGTCGGTGTCCTTGGGAGCCGCGTAGAACGCGCAGAACCTGCACGCCGTGACGCACACGTTCGTGTAGTTGATGTTGCGCTCGATGATGTACGTGGCGATGTGCTCGATGCCCGCGTACTCGCGGCGGCGTACGGCGTCGGCGGCGGCGCCCAGCGCGTGCAGCGGGGCGTCGCGGTAGAGGACGAGCGCCTCTTCGGGGGTGATCCGCCCACCGGCGGCGGCACGGTCGAGGACGGACTGGAGGTCGGTCTTCTCGGACACCGGGGTCCCTTTCGTCAGGGCTTGTGGGCGGACCGGACCAGCCTACGCCAGCACCTTCGGCCGTCCGCTGTCAGGCCGCGTAGGCGCCGATCAGCAGTCCGGTGAAGGCGCCGGCGATGAGGAACGGCCCGAAGGGGACTGCCGTCTTGCGGCCCGCCCGCCGGGCGACGACGAGCGCTCCGCCGTAGAGCGCTCCGAACAGGAAGCCGGCGAAGGTGCCGAGCAGCAGGGTCGGCCAGCCGTACCAGCCGAGCACGGCGCCCATGCCGAGCGCGAGCTTCACGTCGCCGAAGCCCATGCCGGACGGGTTGATCAGGAACAGCGCCAGGTAGCCGCCGCCGAGCGCGAGCGCGCCGTACAGCGCGGTGAGCCAGTCACCGGCGTGTTCCGGCAACAGGGCGGCGAGGGCGAGCAGGCCGGGCCCGGCCGCCGCGAGCGGCAGGGTCAGCGGGTCGGGCAGCCGCCGCACCCGTACGTCCACGGCGGCCAGCAGCACCCACACGGGCGCGAGCAGCAGCCAGACACCCAGCTCGGGGCGGGTGCCGGTGGCGACGGCGAGGGCGGCGCAGACCAGGGCGGTGACGACGGCGAGGAGCGCGGCGGACGGCGCGTACGGCGCCAGCGCCGCTTCCTGTTCCCGGGCCTTCGCCCCGGCCCGCACGGCCCTTCGTTCCCGCATGGCCCTTTGTTCCCGCACCGCCTCCTGGGCGCACCGCCCGCACCGCGTCCGCCCGATCCAGCCGCGGATCGGGTGGCCCCGCCCGCACCGCTCCCGCCAGGGCTCGCCGGCCGGGACCGCGAAGCGGTAGGCGGCCCTGGGCAGCAGCGCCCCGGCCACCGCGCCCCACAGCGCGGCGGCGAGGACCAGCGCCTCCGTGCTCACCCCTGCGGCACTCATCTGCCCCTCCCCTTCCGGCGCGTGACCCCGTGCACCTCAGTCGGCCTTCGACATCCGGGCCACCGGATCGCCCTCGGCCGCGCTCTGCGAGGTGTAACGAAGGTCGTCGCCGACCGGCGTCAGCTCCACGGGATGCGGCGCCGGGTCGCAGCCGGCGTGGTTGGACTTCGCGCCGGTCGAGGTCGCCACGATCCGGGACGGCGTCACCTGCTTCAGGGTGAGGATGTCGACGCAGACTCCGCCGAGCTGGTCGGTCTGCCGCAGCCGGCCCAGTTCCTTGCCTACGGCCGCCTCGTGCACGGTGAGCCGGAAGGTGCCCATGGGCAGGCTGCCGCCCAGTCCGCTGGCCTGGCCCTCCCAGGTGCCGAGGTAGCGGGCCGGGATCGCGCCCCGCGTTCCGCCGCTCGCGTCGGGTGCCCCGGTGGCCGAGTGGGAGCCCCGCGGTGCGCTGCCCGCCGTGTCGTGGTCGCCGCCGGCCCACGGCCGGAGCAGCGCCCCGAGCCCCACCGCCGCGGCGGCCGCCGCTGCGGCCACGGCCAGCGCGACGGTGCAGCTCACCCGCCGTCCGCGTCCCTTCCCATCCGGTGTCGACGTCGCCGCCACGCTCACGGTGACCCTGCCGGGAGCCGGTCGCTCGTCGCGCGGCCCGGATCCGGTGGACGGCTCCCCGCCCCCGGAGCCCGGCCGCGCGACGGGAGTTGCCGGGGAGGTGTACGGAGCCTCGGACGGCGGAGCCGGGACACCGGGCGGCGGGGGCGGGGTCATCGACGGGGCCGGCCCGAACACGCCCGCGACGGGGGCCGGGCGACCCCCGGACGGCGCCTGTCCGGGCTGCGCCGTCCGGTCCGTCCCCCGCGTGCGGTGCGCGGCGTCCGAAGTCCCGGCCACCGAGGGGCTGCTGAAGCCCACCGGGCCGGACGGGGCGGTCTCGGCCGTCTCCAGGTTGAGCAGGCTCACCGCGCTCCGGCTGACCCGTTCCACCAGCGCGCCGGGCAGCCAGCCGCCGGCGACCAGGCGGGCGGTGCCCTCGGGGGCGAGCCGGCGGGCCAGTTCCGCGGGGGCCGGGCGGGCCGCCGGGTCCTTCGCCAGACAGGCGGCCGCCGCCTCGCGCAACTCGCCCGTCAGACCGTTGAGTTCGGGTTCCTCGTGGACGACCTTGTACAGCAGGGCGGCCGAGGAGTCGCCCGGGAACGGGGGTTCACCGGTCGCCGCGTAGGCCAGCACCGCGCCGAGGGAGAAGACGTCGGCCGCTCCGGTGACGCCCTTGCCGAGGATCTGCTCGGGGGACATGTAGCCGGGCGAGCCGACGGAGACGCCGGTCGAGGTCAGGGACGCCGTACCGTCCGTGGCGCGGGCGATGCCGAAGTCGATGAGCAGCGGGCCGTCCAGGGTCAGCAGCACGTTGGACGGCTTCACGTCCCGGTGCACCAGGCCCAGTTCGTGGACGGCGGTGAGCGCCTCGGCGAGGCCCGCGCCCAGGGCCCGTACGGTCCGCGCGGGCAGCGGACCGCCGTCCGTGACGGCCGCGGCGAGGGAGGGGCCCGCCGCGTAGGCGGTGGCGACCCAGGGCACGGCGGCCTCCGGGTCCGCGTCCAGGACGGGCGCGGTCCAGGCACCGCCGACCCGGCGGGCGGCCTCGACCTCCCGCCGGAAGCGGGCCCGGAACTCCTCGTCCAGCGCGAAGTGCGGGTGCACGATCTTCACAGCGACCGTGCGGCCGCCCGCGCTGCGGCCCAGATAGACCCGGCCCATGCCGCCGGAACCGAGCCGGCCGAGCAGCCGGTAGGGCCCGACGGCGGCCGGTTCGTCGGCTCCGAGCGGCTGCATGGCGTGCACCTCTCCCCCGTAACGCCTCTCCCCCGGGCGCCTCACTGCCCGCAGCGTAGTGCCGCGGCGATTACGGCTGAAGCAGATCCACCTTCACGTCCGCCGGGAATCCGGTCGTCGGGCCGACCCGGCGGGCGAACTCGGCGACCGCCTTCAGCTGCGGTCCGCCGAAGCTGAAGTCCAGGGTGGTGAAGTACTGCTCCAGGGTGGCCTCGTCGAAGGACTCCCAGCGGGCGGCCTGTTCGGCGACCTTGCCGACCTCCTCCAGCGAGAGGTTGCGGGAGGCGAGGAAGGCCTCGTGCACCTTGCGGGTGATGAACGGCTCGCGCTGGGCGTAGTCGCGGCGGGCCGCCCAGACCGCGAAGACGAACGGCAGCCCGGTCCACTCCTTCCACAGCGCGCCCAGGTCGTGCACCTCCAGGCCGAAGCGGGGGCCGTCGATCAGGTTGGCGCGCAGGGCGGCGTCGCCGATCAGGACGGCGGCGTCCGCCTCCTGCATCATCAGGCTGAGGTCGGGCGGACAGGTGTAGTAGTCCGGCTGGACGCCGAAGCGTTCCGCCAGCAGCAGCTGGGCCAGTCTGACCGACGTGCGCGAGGTCGAACCGAGGGCGACCCGGGCGCCGTCCAGCCGGTCGAGCGGGACCTGGGAGACGATCACGCAGGACATCACCGGGCCGTCGCAGCCGACGGCGATGTCCGGGAAGGCCACGAGGTCGTCCGCGTTGCGCAGGAACTCCACGAGGGTGACCGGCCCGATGTCGAGGTCGCCGCGCACGATCTGCTCGCTGAGCTTTTCCGGGGTGTCCTTCGTCAGCTCGAAATCGAGGAGCGTGCCGGTTCTCGCGAGCCCCCAGTAGAGGGGCAGGCAGTTCAGGAACTGGATGTGGCCGACGCGCGGCCGGGTGCGAGAATTGTCCACATCGCGAGACTAGACCCCTTGCGGTACGGTGCTGAGACCGGCCCCACCGTCAACCCACTCGAGTGGGCGTTCAAACATTCGGGTGAAGTGATCTTGACCTCTATTGCTTCCGGCTGCCTGCGTGCTAGGCTCGCCGCAAGTTGCAGTTTGGTTTCCCTTGCAGTACAGAGCCTGCGGAGCATGTGACCGCGGGCTCTCGTCGTTTTCAGACGAATGCAGTTGTGCAGCACCGTTTCGCACGTGCAGGTTCTGGAGCAGGGCAACCCTTTTGAGCCCAAGGAGGGCTTATGGCTACCGGAACCGTTAAGTGGTTCAACGCCGAAAAGGGCTTTGGCTTCATCGCCCAGGAGGGCGGCGGCCCCGACGTCTTCGTTCACTACTCCGCGATCAACGCGCAGGGCTTCCGCTCGCTCGAGGAGAACCAGCAGGTCTCCTTCGACGTGACGCAGGGCCCGAAGGGTCCGCAGGCGGAGAACGTCACCCCCGTCTGATCACTACCTGATCGCAGAACCTGAGTGCAGTACCCAAGGAGCCCCACGCCGTACGGCGACGGGGCTCCTGCCTTTTCCCGGCCGGCGCTTTCCTGAATTCCCGGCGAATTCCCGGCGCGTCCGCCCCTCGTCTGCGCCTCGCACCGGCCCCCTCGGGCGGGCGCCGAGGGGAACGGGTCGCGTGACCGGTATCGCGGGCCTGCCAGTGGTCACGGCTACATTCCCGTTCCTGGCCGGGGCCTACTGCCCGACCATCCACACCCCGGCCGACGAGCTGCCCGCCCTGCTGTCCGGGCTCCACCGGGTACTGGCCCCCGGCGGGCAGTTGCCGCTCGCCTTCCAGGCCGGGGAGCGGCCGCTCCGGATCGAGCGCCCCTGGGGTCATCCGGTGACTCCGGGCTTCCACCGGCGCCGCCCCGAGGACATGACGCGGCTGCTCCGGGAAGCGGGATCCGCCCTCACCTCGCGCACGGTGCGCGAACCGGAGGAGCGCCTCGGTGAATCGGTGTCGCGGGCCTACCTCCTCGCCCGGAAGTCCGCCCAGGTCACTACGCATGTTCGAGGGTGACTCGGGGGCCCCGTGAGCGGTTGAAACCGGGAGTACCGGGAGCGCGACCTGTGCCGGTAACCGGCGGGGACGGCATGGGGATCGGCTCCCCCCAGCATCGGTTGCGGCGCCGGGGAGAGAGACCGGCGACCAGGTCCCGATCCGTATACCCAGGGGGAGTCACGACATGCGCACCATCGCACTGCGTACGAAGACGGTTCTGGCCGCGCTCACCGGCGCCGGTGTCCTCGCACTCGGTACCGCCGCGGCCGTTCCGGCGACCGGTGTGCAGGACGCCCTGGTGCACGTCGCCGCCGGCTTCACGGGCCACCAGGCGGACGCCCCGGCCCTGGCCAACGGACACGGCCCCGGCTTCACCCAGGGCTGACCCCCACCGCGCCCCGCGGCGCACACCCCATCAGCGAACGGCACCGGCCGGGCCCCACCCCACCGGTGCCGTTTCACATGAACGGCCCCCGCGGGGGCCACTGTCCGGCCACCGGTCCTACCGGCCGGGTCCGGGTGGCCGGCCGGGTCCGGGTGGCCGGCCGGGTCCGGGTGGCCGGCGGACCGCGAGCCACCGGCGGGTCCCGATACCTACCGGCCGGCCACCGCGGGGTCCATCGGTACCGCGGAGCCGATCGGCCGCCCCGTGACCGCCGGCGAACCGCGGGGCCGGCCGGCCGCGTGGGGGCCACCGGGCAGCCGCGGGGTCTGCCGGGGGCCGGGGCATCGGTTCGGCCACGGGCACCCGGTCGGCCGCGGGCCCGCTGTCCGGCCATGTGGCCGTGTGCGGCCACGGCTACAGCCGGCGGCCCTCCCGGGTCACGCCCATCGCGTCGTAGAGGTCTTCCGCCGCCTGCTGGTGGGTGCGGGCCGCCGGGTCGTCGCCCAGTTCGTGGGCGGCTTCCGCGAGGCCGAGCAGGGCGCGGGCCATCTCGATGCGGTAGCCGAGGCGGGACGCCAGCTCGTAGGCGTGGCGGTGCAGTTCCATCGCCCGCTCGGGCGCGCCGCGCCGCAGGTGAACCAGTGCGACGACGTTGACCACGGACGCCTGCCGCAGCGCCGTGCCCTCGGCGGAGACCAGTTCCAGGGCCCGCTCGGCGTGTTCGGCGGCCGAGCGCACCTCGCCGAGCCGCTGGCAGACCTGCGCCCAGTGGGCCAGCACGACGGCCACGTTGGCGGGCTTGCGGGACTCGTCGCACAGTTCGAGGGCCTGTGCGAGACAGGCGCGGGCCCGCTCGTCCTCGTCGGTGCCCAGGTGGGCCAGGGCCAGCCAGGTGAGCGAGGCGATCTCGTTGCTGCGGTCGCCGAGGCTGCGGTTCAGCTCGGTGGCCCGGGCCGCGTACCGGGCGCCCTCGGCGTAGTGGCCCGACCAGGTCTCCACCGTGCTGAGGTTGTCCAGGGCCTGCGCCTCCATCCGGGCCGAGCCCAGCTCCTGGTGCAGGGCGATGCCCTGGACGAGGTAGGTGCGGGCCTCGTCGAAGTTGCCGAGCGCCCCGTGCAGCAGGCCGAGGACGTCGATGCACATCGCCTCGCCCCGCCGGTCGTCGGCGGAGGCCAGCTCCAGGGCCTCCTGGGCGGTGGTGATGCCGTCCTGGAAGTCGCCGAGCCACCAGTGGCCCACGGCCAGGTTGCCCAGGCTGATGCTGAGCAGCGCCGGGTCGTCGAGCTGCCGGCAGGCGCCGACGCCGATGCGGCCGACCACCCGGAACTCCTCGTAGTCACCGCGCAGATCGAGGTAGAAGAGCAGGTTGCGGGCGAGCAGCGCCGCATAGCGGTGCAGCCCCCGGGTGCCCGCCTGGGTGGCGACCGCGAGCAGTGCGTCGTACTCGCGGTCGAACCAGCGCAGCGCCCCCTCGTCACCGTCCAGCCGGGGCAGCTCGGGGCCGCCGGAGGCGGGCGGGTCGCCGTAGCGGCTGCGGCCGGGGAAAAGCGTCTCGCAGGCCACGTCGGTGGCGAGCGTGTAGTACGACACCAGCCGCTCGACCGCGGCCTCCTCGTCGTCCTCGGCCTCCCGCACGCTCATCGCGTAGGTGCGCACCAGGTCGTGGAAGCCGTACAGCCCCGCCTCGTGCTGCTCCAGCAGATGGGCATCGAGCAGCAGTTCGAGGGCGTCCTCGGCGTCATGGACGCCGGTGCCGAGCAGCGCGGCGGCGGAGTGGACGTCGATGGTGCTCCCCGGATGCAGCCCGAGCAGCCGGAACGCGACGCGCTGGTCCTCCTCCATCGCCTGGTACGACAGCCTGAGCGTGGCCTCGACGCTGCGTTCCCCGGCGCTCAGCTCGCGCAGCCGCCGGGTCTCGTCGGCGAGCCGGTCGACCAGGTACCGGACGGTCCAGCGGGGCCGGTTGCGCAGCCGGGCGGTGGTGATGCGCAGGGCGAGGGGCAGACCGCCGCACAGGTCGGCCAGCAGGGCGACGGCGTCGGGTTCGGCGGCGGTGCGCTCGTCGCCGAGCATCCGGTTGAGCAGCGTGGTGCTGTCGTCGGCGGAGAGCTGCCCGAGGGAGAGCCACTCGGCGGCGTCGAGATCGAGCATGCGCACCCGGCCGGTGAGGATCGCCAGGGAGTCCTCGGAGGCAGGCAGCAGTGGCCGGATCTGTGCGGCGTCGGCGGCGTTGTCCAGCAGGAGCAGCAGCTTCCGCTGCGCGGAAACGCTTCGCCACAGGGCGGTGCGTCTCTCCAGGTCGTCGGGAATGCGGTCGTCCGGTACGCCGAGGGTGCGCAGCAGCGAGTGCAGCACGGCGCCCGGCTCCTGGGCCTTCTCGCCGGGGCTGAATCCGCGCAGGTCGACGAAGAGCTGACCGTCCGGGTAATCGGCGGCGAGCTGGTGGGCGGCGTGCACCGCGAGCGCGGTCTTGCCGCTGCCGCCCATGCCGTCCACGCCGACGATCCGGGTGCGCTCGGCGGCCGACGCCCGGCCCGCCTTCAGCAACCGGGCCAGTTCCGCGTCCCGGCCGGTGAAGTCCGGCAGGTCGTAGGGCAGGGTGCAGGGCGCCGGCTCGGACCCGGACGGCTGGGCCGGCGGTGCGGGCACGAGCAGGGCGGCGCGGTCGGCCACCGACTGGGGCACCCGGGGGGCCACTTCGGGGCTGTCGCGCAGGATGGCCTCGTACAGCCGGGTCAGTTCGGCGCCCGGGTCGATGCCCAGTTCCTCCACCAGGAGTTCGCGCATCCGGCCGAACTCCTCCAGCGCCTCCGCCTGCCGGCCGGCCCGGTACAGGGCGAGCATCAGGCGTCCGCGCAGCGTCTCCCGGAGCGGGTGCGCGGTGACCAGCTCGCGCAGCGGCCCGACGAGGTCACCGGACTCGCCGAGTTCGAGCTGCAGCTCGAAGTACTGCTCGGCGACCGCCATGTGCCGTTCCTCGAGGGCGGCGGAGGCCGCGGAGATCACCGGGCCGCCCGCGCCCGCCATGACCGGGCCGCGCCACAGGTCCAGGCAGGCCCGTAGATGACCGACCGCCTCGGCGGGCCGTCCGGCGGCCACCGCCTGCCGCGCCTCGCGCGCGCGCCGGCCGAACTCGTGCAGGTCCAGTTGCTCCTCTTCGAGCACGGCCCGGTACCCGGCGCCGTCGGTGACGATCAGCGAGGAGCCGCCGGGGATGCGGGTGCGCAGCGCGGCGACGGCCTTGCGGATCTGGTGGCCGGCGGTCTGCGGCGGCTCGTCCTCCCAGGCGGCGGTCACCAGCCGGGGCATGGGCACCATGCGTCCCGGCTCCAGTAACAGCGTGACCAGCACCCTTTCCTGGGTGGGGCTGCCGAGTCTCAGCCGCCGGTCGCCGTGCCACCCTTCCAGCGAACCGAGGATGTTGAAGCGCACGAGAGGCAGACCGGATGCCGCCGACTCCACGTAACCCGTCCCCCCACCCCGTCGTACTGCTCAGCCCCCGCATGTTCGGGACAATCCTAGGTTGTACCCCGAACCTGTCACGTCGGAAGACGACTTCACGTTACAAGGGTTATCCCTTGGTCTGCGCCAAAAGCCAGACCATCTTCAGGCGAGCTGCGGGATAACGGTCCGCGTATCGCCGGCCAACGCCGGGTCGTGGCACAGGATGGCGCTCTCCACATGGCGCAGGGCGGGCGACGGCTGGATGCCGAGTTCATCGTCCAGGTGGCGGCGCATGCGGCGGAAGACGTCGAGGGCGTCGGCCTGCCGTCCCGAGCAGTACAGGGCGATCATGAGCTGCTCGCAGAACCGCTCCCGCAGCGGGTGGTTGGTGTGCGCCTCGGTCAGCTCGGCGAGGACCGCCGCGTGCCGGCCGAGCCGCAGCTCGGCGTCGAAGCGCAGTTCCATGGCGCGCATCCGGTACTCGTCGTAGCGGGCGCCCGCCAGCTGGCACAGGGTTCCGCAGGCGAACCCGCCGAAGACCGGGCCGCGCCACAGCGCGAGCGCGTCGCCGAGCAGCCGGGCGGTGTACGCCGGGTCGCCCCCGCGGGACGACTCGGCGTGCCGTACGGCCCGGACGAACTCGGCGGCGTCCAGTTCGCCGTCCCCCACGACGAGCCGGTAGCCCGAGGGGTGGATGGTCACCCTGGAACCCGCCCGGCCCGGCTCCAGGCCGCGCAGCTTGCGGCGCAGCCGGCTGACGTGCGCCTGCAGGGCGTTGGCCTGGTTGTCGGGTACCGCGTCCCCCCACATCTCCTCGACCAGGCTCTCCCCGGAAACCGGCTGGCCCTCGCTGATCAGCAGAGTCTGCACCAGGGTGCGCTGCAGGTCGCCGGAGATCTCCGCGGGGCCGGACACGGTACGGATCTGCAGGGCCCCGAGGATCGAGAACTTCAGCATCCTGACTCCGCCTCCCGTTGATGTCGCTGGCGTCGTCGTCCTTCTTCCGGCGACGTATCAACAGTGCGCGGCGCGGCTACCGGATCGTTACCGGTCCGTTCCCGGCCGGGTGTCGTCACCGACGACCAGCGCCCGTAGTGAGGCCACCCGCCGGGCCGCCACATCGGGCGAGTCGGCGCCGACGACGAGGTGGCCGGGGTGCGGCGCCGCGGGCGGTGAGACGTAGCGGACGTGCGGCAGGCCGCCCACCTCCGCCTCCGCCAGCCGCCACGGCGGGCTGATCAGCGCGGCGGCGGCGAAGCGGTTGGGCCGCACCGTGTCGACCAGTCGCCCGGCCAGCACCTCCACCGCCCCGGCCGCCAGGTCCAGCCCGCCGGCCGCCTTGACCAGTTCCGGCACCGGGTCGTCGCCGAGACCCGCCCGGCAGCCGGTGATCACCGGGCCGCGCGAGGTGAGGGCGACGCTGGAGTGGGCCGGACCGAACTGGTATCCGGTCAGGTCCAGCAGTGCGGTGACCACCGCGCGTACCTCGGCGGCGGTGTCGGCCGTGAGGGGCGCGGGGTGGAGCAGGCCGTAGGGCGTGCGGGCGACGATCGCGACGGCCTGGTGCATGCCGTGCACGCTCAGCGTCTCCACGGTCAGCCGCAGGTCGCCGGGGGCCACCTCGGTGCCGCCGGGCGAGAGCCGGTTGTCGCGGACGAGGCGCTGCACGGCGGCCGGGTCGGACAGCATGACGAGGGCACGGGCCGGGTTGACGCACAGCCCGGCCTCGGCGGCCTCGGCGAGGGGTTCGCGCAGTGCGGCCTCGTCCGTGGCGTCGGCTCGTATGGAGCGCACTTGGACTCCCGCGCGCGCGGCCTGGCGGACGAGGCGCTGGTCCGGGTTCAGCAGGAAGATCCGGCGTACGTCGTTGTGTTCTTTCATGCCTCTGCTCGGGGGGACGGAGTAGGCGGGGGTGGAAAGGCAGGCTACGAGCGGCCGATACCGATCCGGTCCCGGCCGGTTCCCGAGGTGGTGCGAGTGCCCGGAACGTGTACTTCTGAGGGGGGTTGACGAACCGTGGGCACCACAGGACCCGCCTTGTACGCTACCGGTACCCGGGCACTTGCCGGGGGCGGTTTCCCGGCAAGGACAGAGCAGCCGGTCAGCGCCCTGTCCGGCCGTTTCCCCGCTTCTCGCGCCGAACGCGTCAGCGTGCGTAGAGGCCTTCGACCTCCCCGGCGAAGTCCTGCGTGATCCGTTCCCTGCGCAGCTTCATCGAGGGGGTCAGCTGGCCCGCCTCCTCGGTGAAGTCCACGGGCAGCACGGCGAACCTGCGGATCGACTCGGGGCGGGACACCAGCTTGTTGGCCTCGTCCAGGGCACGCTGCAGCACGGCTTCCAGCTCGGCGTCACCGACCAGGAGTTCCGGCGGCACCGGATGCCTGCCGTTCATCTGGCGCCAGTGGGTGATGCCGTCGGGGTCGAGGGTGATGAGCGCGGCGACGTACGGCCGGCCGTCGCCGACGAGCATGACCTGCGAGATCAGCGGGTGCTGGCGCAGCCAGTTCTCCAGCGGCGCCGGGGCCACCGACTTGCCGCCGGCCGTGATCAGCAGTTCCTTCTTGCGGCCGGTGATGGTCAGGTAGCCCTCGTCGTCCAGCTCGCCTATGTCGCCGGTGGGCAGCCAGCCGTCCCGGGTGGCGGGAACGACTCCGCCGGCCTGCGGATCCCAGTAGCCGCGCAGCACATGGTCACCGGCGAGCAGGATCTCCCCGTCCGCCGCGATCCGCACCCGGGTGCCGGGCAGCGGCCAGCCGACCGTGCCCAGCCGGGGCTTGAGCGGCGGGGTGACCGTGGAGGCGCCGGCGGTCTCGGTCAGGCCGTACCCCTCGAAGACCTCGATCCCGGCGCCGGCGTAGAACGCGGCCAGACGGCGGCCGAGCGGTGAGCCGCCGCAGATGACGTACTTGACCCGGCCGCCCATGGCGTTGCGGATGCGCCGGTAGACGAGCGGGTCGTAGAAGGAACGGGTCGTGCGCAGCGCCCGGTTGGGGCCGCTTCCGGTGCCGGTCTGCCGGGCCTCGAGCGCCTCGCCGTACCGCACGGCCACCGTGGTCGCCCGGTCGAAGGCGGCGGCCCGGCCGCCCTCCTCCGCCTTGGCCCGCGCGGAGTTGAAGATCTTCTCCAGCATGTACGGGATGGTCAGCAGGCAGGTCGGCCGGAAGGCGGCGAGGTCGGGCAGCAGGTCCTCGGCCTTCAGGCTCGGCGCGTGCCCGAGCCGGACCCGGGCGCGTACGCAGGCGATCGCCACCATCCGCCCGAAGACGTGGGACATCGGCAGGAACAGCAGGACCGACGCCTCCTCGGCCGAGCCGGTCCGGAAGACCGGGTGGAGGAGCTGGACGGCGTTGTCGACCTCGGCGAAGAAGTTTCCGTGCGAGAGGGCGCAGCCCTTGGGCCGGCCGGTGGTGCCGGAGGTGTAGATGAGCGTGGCGAGGGTGTCGGGGCTCAGCATGCCGCGCCGTACGGCCACTTCGCCGTCCGGCACCTCGGCGCCCAGCTCCGCGAGCCGGTCCACGTGGCCCTGCTCCATCACCCACAGGTGCCCGAGGTCCGGCAGCCGTTCCAGTTCGGGGCCCATCGCGGCGGCCTGGGCGCCGGTCTCGGTGATCAGGGCGACCGCACCGGAGTCGTGCAGGATCCAGCGGGTCTGGAAGACGGAGGACGTGGGGTAGACCGGGACCGTGACCAGGCCGGCCGCCCAGGCGGCGAAGTCGAGCAGCGTCCACTCGTACCGGGTGCGGGCCATCACGGCGATCCGGTCGCCCGGCGTCAGCCCCGACGCGATCAGGCCCTTGGCCACCGCGAGCACCTGCGCGGCGAACTGCGCCGCCGTCACGTCCGTCCAGCGGCCGCCGTCCGTCCTGCGGCTGAGCACGACGGCGCCGGGGTCGGCCTCGGCGTTCTCGAACGGCAGTTCCGCGAGCGAGCCGTGCCGCACCGGCGGCGCGAACGGCGGGACGTACGCCTCCCGTACGGCACCGTCCAGCCTCCGGGTCTCGGGTTCCACCAGGACCGGCAGGCCGTCGTAGTCGGTGGCCTGGACGGGGGCGCCGGAGGAGACAGGGGGGCTCGGGTACGGGGTGGACACGGGGCGGCTCCTCGGGCGTGCAGCGGAGAACTGCTTGCTGCCTGACGTACGTGCCTCGGGCGGCGAGGCGTTCACCGGCGGCTGTCCCGCGGTAAGGGGTTACCGGCGGTCAGGCTCGTGATCGTACGGCTCGGCTGTGGGGGGCTTGTGCGGGTTCCGGGATGGTCCGGGAACGGGGGTGTGCATCCTCGGAGATCATGTGAGAGACGTTCATGTTCCCTGGCTCACACTCGCCCCCCACCCCATCGACCGGTGATCTCAGGGGCGTTCCAGGATCGCCGTCACGCCCTGGCCGCCCGCCGCGCAGACCGAGATCAGTCCCCTGCCGGGACCGCCCCGCTCCGCGAGCAGCTTCGCCAGGGTGGCGACGATCCTCGCCCCGGTCGCCGCGAACGGATGCCCGGTGGCCAGCGACGACCCGGCCACGTTCAGCCGGGCCCGGTCCACCGCGGGCAGCCCCCGCTCCTCCCAGGCGGCGAGCGTGGCCAGCACCTGGGAGGCGAAGGCCTCGTGGACCTCGATCAGGTCGAAGTCGTCCAGGCCGAGACCGGTGCGCTCCAGCAGGCGCGGCACCGCGTACGCCGGGGCCATCAGCAGGCCGTCCTCGCCGCCCGCCACGTCACCGTGCGCGAAGTCGACGGCGGCCGTCTCGTACGCGGCGAGGAAGGCGAGGGGCTGGAAACCGCGCGCCTCGGCCCACTCCTCGCTCGCCAGCAGGACGAGCGCCGCGCCGTCGGTGAGCGGGGTCGAGTTGCCGGCGGTCATGGTGGGCCCGGGGCCGCTCAGGCCGAACACCGGCTTCAGAGCGGCGAGTTTCTCCGGGGTGGAGCCCGGACGCAGGTTCTGGTCGCGGTCCAGGCCGCGGAAGGGGACGACCAGGTCGTCGAAGAAGCCCCGGTCGTACGACGCCGCCAGCCGCCGGTGACTGGTGGCGGCCAGTTCGTCCTGCGCCTCCCGGGTGATGCCGAAGGCGCGTGCGGTCACCGCCGCGTGTTCGCCCATCGAGAGCCCGGTGCGCGGCTCGGCGTTGCGCGGGATGTCGGGGACCAGGTGTCCCGGGCGGATCCCGGCGAGGGCTTTCAGCCGGGCGCCCGCGGTCCTCGCCCGGCGGGCCTCCAGCAGGATGCGGCGCAGCCGGTCGTTGACGCCGAGGGGCGCGTCGCTCGCGGTGTCGGCGCCGCCCGCGACCGCCGACTCGGTCTGGCCGAGGGCGATCTTGTTGGCGGCGGCGATGACGGCCTGGAGTCCGGTGCCGCAGGCCTGCTGGATGTCGTAGGCGGGGGTGCGCGGGTCCAGCCGGGAGCCGAGCACGGTCTCGCGGGCCAGGTTGAAGTCCCGGCTGTGCTTGAGGACGGCGCCGGCCACGAACTCGCCCACGGCGCCCGGCCGGTCGAGGCCGTACCGCTCGGCCAGCCCGTCGAGGGCCGCGGTGAGCATCCGCTGGTTGGAGGCGGTGGCGTAGGGGCCGTCGGAGCGGGCGAAGGGCAGGCGGGTGCCGCCGATCACCGCGACGCGTCGCGCCCGGGGCTGTTCGGACGGGGTTGCGGGGGGACTCATCTCGACCTGCTCCTCAGCCGTGACGTAGGCTTACCTCCGGTAACCTTACTCCAGAGTAAGCAATTCTGACCGAGTCCCACGGGAGTTGGACATGGCCGACCGCTACCTGAGCTTCACCGGCACGGCACCGGGCCGCTTCCTCGCCCGGCGCCTGGGTCTGCCCCAGCCGGCCGAGCTGCGCCGCTGGTCGGCCGAACACCCGTCGCTGGACGGCCCGTTGCTGCATCTGGCGGCCGGGGACTCCAGCCTCGACCCGGCCCCCGTCCTCGCCCGCACCGGCCTCACCGCCGGTGACCGGGACCCGGCCGCCGTCGTCCTGGACGCCACCGGCGTACGGGACGTCGGGGCGCTCGCCGAGGTGCACGCGGCCCTGCATCCCGTCGTACGGTCCGTCGCGCCGAGCGGCCGGGTCCTGGTCCTCGGCGCCCCGCTCGACCCCGCCGACCACCACCAGGCCGCCGCCCAGCAGGCGCTGGAGGGTCTCACCCGCTCGCTCGGCAAGGAGATCGGCCGGGGCAGGACCGTCAACCTGGTCCGGCTGACCGACGCTGCCGCCGCCGAGTCGACCCTGCGCTTCCTGCTCTCGCCCAAGTCGGCCTACGTCAGCGGCCAGGTGGTCGAGGTCGGCGCCGGGCCGGCCACCGCCCCGGCCGACTGGGCGAAGCCGCTCGCCGGGCGGACCGCGCTGGTCACCGGTGCCGCGCGCGGGATCGGCGAGGCCGTCGCCGGGACGCTGGCCCGGGACGGCGCCCATGTCGTCGTGCTCGACGTGCCCGCCGCCGAGGCGGACGCCCGCCGGGTCGCCGAGCGGCTCGGCGGCACCGCCCTCACCCTCGACATCACCGCCGACGACGCGGGCGAGCGCATCGCCGACGCCCTCCCCGGCGGACTGGACGCCCTGATCCACAACGCGGGCATCACCCGGGACCGCCGGCTGGTCAACATGCCTGCGGACCGCTGGAGTTCGGTGCTGGAGGTGAACCTGGCCGGCGTGCTGCGGATCACCGACGCCCTGCTCGCCAAGGGCGCGCTGCGCTCCGGCGGCCGGATCGTGGCCACCGCCTCCATCGCCGGGCTCGCGGGCAACGCCGGGCAGACCAACTACGGCGCGAGCAAGGCGGGTGTCGTGGGCCTCGTGCGGTCCCTCGCGCCGCGCGCGCGGGCGGAGCACGGGGTGACCGTGAACGCGGTCGCGCCCGGGTTCGTCGAGACCCGGATGACGGCCGCGATCCCGCTGTTCATCCGGGAGGCCGGCCGCCGGATGAACTCCCTCGCGCAAGGGGGCCTGCCGGCCGACGTCGCCGAGACCACCGCCTGGCTCGCCCACCCGTCCTCCGGCGCGGTCAACGGCCAGGTCGTCCGCGTGTGCGGCCAGAGCCTGCTGGGAGCCTGAGATGACCGCCGTGACCCTGTCCGCCGCCCCCGCGCTGGCCCCGCTGCTGGCCCGCGGCGCGCTGCGCTCGCCCTTCAAACGCCCGTCCCCGGAGGCGGACTTCCCGCGGGACCGGCTGGTCCTGCCCGGCCTGCGCGTCGACCTGGCCCGGCTGGCCGCTTACGAACGGGTCTGCGGCTTCGCCCCCGGCGCCGACGACGCGGACGCGCTGCCCGTCACCTACCCGCACGTCCTCGGCTTCCCGCTGGCCATGCGGCTGATGAGCGGCCGGGACTTCCCGCTGCCGCTGCTCGGCCTGGTGCACACCTCGATCGGGATCGTCCGCCGCACCGGCTTGCCGGCCACCGGGGAGTACGAACTCACCGTCCACATCGCCGGTCTCGCCCCGCACCGGCGCGGCACCGAGGCCACGGTGGTCACCGAGCTGCGGGCGGGCGGGGACGCCGTATGGGAGTCGCGGAGCACCTATCTCGCCCGGCACCGGGCCGGCGCCGGGTCGGGTGCGGCGCCGGGGCCCGACGAGGAGCGGCGGCCACCGCTTCCGGCGGCCGCCGAGTGGCGGCTCCCCGACGACCTCGGCCGTCGGTACGGCGCCGCCTCCGGGGACCGCAACCCCATCCATCTGCACCCGCTGACCGCGCGCCTCTTCGGCTTCCCGCGCGCCATCGCGCACGGCATGTGGACGGTGGCCCGCTGCCTGGCCGCCCACGGCACGCCCGAGGCGGCCCGGATCGAGGCCCGTTTCCGGGCGCCGGTGCCGCTGCCGGGAACGGTGACCTACGGCACGGACGGCACCGGCCGTTTCGAACTGCGCGGGGCCGGGGACCGGCAGCACCTGACCGGTGAGGTGCGGACGCTGACGCCGTAACCGAAGCCGCAGGGTCCACCGTCCGGGCTCAGTGCCTCAGTCCTCGAAGCGCGGCGGGCTCCAGGGCCGGCCCTGCATCAGGTCGCCCAGACCCGCCCAGGCGAAGTTCATCAGGGTGGCCGCCGCCTGCCGTGCCGTGGTGCCCGGGGTGGCGTTGGCCCAGGCGGCGAGGGACTCGGCGGCGCCGACCAGGGCTTCGGCGAGCCCGGCGACCTCACGCTCGGCGAGGTCCGGATCACGGTGGGCCTCGCGGGCCGCGACGGCGATCAGCCGGGTCACGAACGCGACGATCTCCTCGCGCATCGCGGTGACCTCGGCGGCGAACAGCTCGCCGTGGGTACGGGCCTGAAGATGCAGCACGGCCCAGCCGTCGGGGTGCTCGGCGGTGTGCGCGAAGAACGCCCGGAGCCCGTCCCAGAGCCGGCGGTCGGCGGGCAGGTCGGCGCGCACGCCGGTGCGGACCGCCTCCGACAGGGCCCGGGCCTCCCGGCGGATGCACGCCGTGAAGAGGTCTTCCTTGGAGTTCAGATAGAGGTACACCAGCGGCTTCGAGACGCCCGCCAGTTCGGCGATCTCGTCCATCGACGCGGCCATGTACCCGCGCCGGCCGAAGATCCGTACGGCGGCGTCGAGCATCTGCTGCTCCCGCACCGCACGCGGCATCCGCTTGGTCTTCACGGCACCCATGGGGAGAAGCCTAGTTGTGCCGCCGGGGCGGCCGGCGCGTATCGGCCGGCCGAGGGGGTCAGGAGGCCTGGCTCCGCGCCCGGGTGATGTCGTCCGCCCCGTCCTCCTGGTTGCGGTTGGAGTCCAGGTTGGCCTTCATCCGGTCCACCCGGTCCACGATCCGCACCGAGGCCCGCTCCCGCTCGCGGCGCAGCACCACCCAGCTGATCGGCGCCGACAGCACCAGCGCGAGCAGCAGTACCCACAGAAGGTTCGAGTTGCCGAAGCCGCGCGGGAAGATGCCGGAGTAGACGGCTCCCCAGACGACCACGAGGCAGCCGGCGAAGATGCCGAGGCGCATCAGCGTGTAGCGGAGCATCTCAATCCACTCTTCCGTGTCGTACGGTCCGAAATCCCATCGGGTGCATCGTCCAGTGAAGCACGCCCGACGGGCGATCTTCGCGGGGGGTCGCGGGGGCCACCGGCGCCTCAGGTCAGCGGGAGCAGCATGGTGATGTCGTCGCGGTGGTCGTCGGGGGCGACGCGGATGGCGCCGGGCACCCGGCCGACCTCCTTGTAGCCGCAGGAGGCGTAGAAGTGCTCCAGGCCGTGGCCGCCCCGGCAGCCGAGCCGGATCGCGTCGATGCCGCCGAAGCCGCGGACCGCGTCCTCGGCGGCCGCCATCAGCTCGCGTCCGTACCCCTTGCCCTGGTGTGCCGGGTGGACCATCACCGTGTAGAGCCAGACCCAGTGCGTCTGCAGCCGGTGCGTGTTGAAGGAGACGAAGGCGGTGGCGGCCACCCCGCCCGCCTCGTCGTGCCCGACGAGCAGCCGCATGCCGCCGCCGGCCAGCGCCGCGAGCTGCTTGACCAGTGCCGGGCGTATGTCCTCCCGTGTCACCGGGGGCACGAACCCGACGGCCCCGCCCGCGTTGGTCACGTCCGTCCACAGCGTGAGGACGCCCTTGTGGAGGGCAGGGGTGATCGCCGGGTCGAATGTGAAGGTAAGGGGCATAGGGCGAGTGTATCTATTACCCGAGTACGTGTGCGGCGATTCTCAGATCGGCCACCAGGCCCTCGTACGCCGCCTCGCGGTCCTCGTTCCGCGCCCGCAGCACCGACGACGGATGCACCGTCGGGACCAGCCGTTCCGGCCGCCCGCGGATCTCCCGCTCCAGCACGGTGCCGCGCACCTCGCCCACCCGGAACGACGATCCGAGCAGCGCCTTGCCGGCCGTGGCGCCGAGCACCACGATCAGCTCGGGCTGCACGAGGGCCGGCTCGGCCGCGAGCCAGGGCCCGCACGCCGTTGTCTCCCGCCGGCTGGGCGCCTTGTGGATCCGCCGCTTGCGCGGTTCGGCCCGGGCGAACTTGAAGTGCTCGACGGCGTTGGTGACGTAGGCGTCCGCCGGGTCGAGGCCGGCTTCCGCCGGCGCGCGGTCCAGCAGCCGCCCGGCGGGCCCGACGAACGGCCTGCCCTCCCGGTCCTCCTGGTCGCCCGGCTGCTCCCCGACGAGCATCACCCGGGCATCGGCACTGCCGGCCCCGAAGACGGTCCGGGTGGCGTCCCGGTGCAGGGGGCAGCCCCGGCAGTCGGCCGCGGCCCGGCGCAGCCCGTCAAGGCCGGCCCCTCCGACGAAGGGGGCGGCGGTGTACCGCTCCTCGGGGCCGCTGCCGCTCGGGCTCATGGCCCCCGGGTACCCCGGGGGCCGCAGGTGCTTCAGACCCGCATCGGCTGCGGGGACTCCCGGCGCAGGGGGTCGGGGCCGTCGTACTCGCGGATGATCTCGTAGCGGGTGTTGCGCTCCACCGGGCGGAAGCCGGCGTCCCGGATCAGGTCCAGCAGGTCCTCGCGGGTCAGCTTGTTCGGGGTGCCGTAGTTGTCGGCGTCGTGGGTGATCTTGTACTCGACCACCGAGCCGTCCATGTCGTCGGCGCCGTGCTGGAGGGCGAGCTGGGCGGTCTGCACCCCGTGCATCACCCAGAACACCTTCACGTGCGGGACGTTGTCGAACAGCAGCCGGGAGACGGCGAACGTCTTCAGCGCCTCGGCGCCGGTCGCCATCTGCGTGCGCGCCTGGAGCCGGTTGCGGACCTTGCCGTCCTTCATGTCCACGAAGTCGTGCTGGTAGCGCAGCGGGATGAAGACCTGGAACCCGCCGGTCTCGTCCTGCAGTTCACGCAGCCGCAGCACGTGGTCGACGCGGTGCCGGGGCTCCTCGATGTGGCCGTAGAGCATGGTGCACGGGGTCTTCAGGCCCTTCTCGTGCGCCAGCCGGTGGATGCGGGACCAGTCCTCCCAGTGGGTGCGGTGGTCCACGATGTGCTGCCGGACCTCCCAGTCGAAGATCTCGGCGCCGCCGCCGGTGAGGGACTCCAGGCCGGCGTCGATCAGCTCGTCGAGGATCTCGGAGGCGCTCAGCCCGGAGATGGTCTCGAAGTGGTGGATCTCCGTCGCCGTGAAGGCCTTCAGCGACACATGCGGCAGGGCGGCCTTCAGCTCGCGCAGCGAACGCGGGTAGTACCGCCACGGCAGGTTCGGGTGCAGGCCGTTGACGATGTGCAGCTCGGTGAGGTTCTCCGACTCCATCGCCTTGGCGAGCTTGACGGCCTCCTCGATGCGCATCGTGTACGCGTCCTTCTCCCCCGGCTTGCGCTGGAAGGAGCAGTAGGCACAGGAGGCCGTGCACACGTTGGTCATGTTGAGGTGCCGGTTGACGTTGAAGTGGACCACGTCACCGTTCTTGCGGGTGCGCACCTCGTGCGCGAGCCCGCCCAGCCAGGCCAGGTCGTCCGACTCGTACAGCGCGATGCCGTCCTCGCGGGACAGGCGGACGCCCGCCCGCACCTTCTCCTCCAGCTCGCGCTTGAGCCCGACGTCCATGCCAACACCTTTCTCCGACAGCCCGACCAACGGTATCCCTAGACCTCTTCGGGCAGCTCCCCGACCCGGTTCTCCCACTTCGTGGACAGCACGACCGTGGTACGGGTCCGGGAGACGCCCTTGGTGCCGCTCAGCCGCCGGATCGTCTTCTCCAGGCCGTCCACGTCCGTGGAGCGCACCTTGAGCATGAACGAGTCGTCGCCGGCGATGAACCAGCAGTCCTCGATCTCCGTCAGGTCCCGCAGCCGCTGGGCCACGTCCTCGTGGTCGGCGGCGTCGGACAGCGAGATGCCGATCAGCGCGATCACGCCGAGGCCGAGGGAGGCCGAGTCCACGGTGGCGCGGTACCCGGTGATGACACCGGCCGCCTCCAGCCGGTTGATGCGGTCGGTGACGCTGGGTCCCGACAGGCCGACGAGGCGCCCCAGCTCCGCGTAGGAGGCCCGGCCGTTCTCCCTCAGGGCCTGGATGAGCTGCCTGTCCACCGCGTCCATGCGATCGAAGCCTTCCGCTGAAGATTTCCCGAAGTGATGAGAGGTACTGCGACTTGCCCCGCTAGCGGCCCGCTGCGCCGCCGCCCAGTTCGCCCTTCCAGCGCCGGTACAGGCCGTGCCCGACGCCCGCCGCGTCCAGCACCCGCCCGGCGACGAAGTCCACCAGATCCTGGATGTGGGTGGCGCCCGCGTAGAAGGCGGGCGAGGCCGGCACCACGCTCGCGCCGGCGTCGTCCAGCGCGACCATGTGCCGCAGGGTCTGGCCGTTCAGCGGGGTCTCCCGTACGGCCACGACCAGCGGCCTGCGCTCCTTCAGTGTGACGCTCGCCGCGCGCTGCAGCAGGTCCTTGGAGAGGCCGAGGGCGACACCGGCGACACAGGCCGTGGACGCCGGGACGATCAGCATCCCCCGCGCCGGGTACGACCCCGAGGACGGTCCCGCCGCGAGGTCCCCCGCGCCCCAGTACCGCACCCCGCTGACGTCCACCTCGAACGTCCCGGGCTTGCCGTCGGCCCCCCTGGCCAGCCATTCCCGCAGGTCCTCCTGCCAGTGCGCGTCCCGGAACGAGATCCCCGTCTCGTCCAGCAGCGTCAGCCGCGAGGCCCGGCTGACCACCAGGTCGACCGCCTCGCCGGCGTCCAGCAGCGCCCGCAGCACGGCTGCCGCATACGGCGTACCGGAAGCTCCGGACACCCCCACGATCCAAGGCGCGCGCTGCGTTTCTCCTGCGTTCACACCTTGAGCGTACCGGCGGACCGAACCGTGTTCAGGACGGGTCGGCCCGACCGCGGCGACGTCCCCGCTCAGACCGTCAGACCCCGCACCAGCAGGTCCAGCAGCGCGCACACGAACAGGGCGATACCGATGAAACCGTTGACGCTGAAGAACGCCCTGTTCACGCGGGACAGGTCGTGCGGGCGGACGATGGTGTGCTCGTAACCGAAGGCGCCCGCGACGACGACCAGGCCCAGCCAGAAGAACGCGCCGGCGTGGGTGGCGAGGCCGTACCAGACGAACAGGGCCGTGGTGACGGTGTGGCAGAAACGGGCGCCCCAGATGGCGGCCGGGATGCCGAAACGGGCCGGGACCGACCTGACGCCGATCCGGCGGTCGGTCTCGACGTCCTGGCAGGCGTAGATCAGGTCGAAGCCGCCGATCCAGACGCCGACGGCGAGGCCGAGGACCACCGCGTTCCAGGACCACTCGCCGGTGATCGCCAGCCAGCCGCCGACCGGGCCCATCGCCTGGGCCAGGCCCAGGATGGCCTGCGGGAAGTTCGTGAACCGCTTGCCGTAGGGGTAGACCACCATCGGGATCACCGCGATGGGGGCCAGGGCCAGGCACAGCGGGTTCAGCAGGGCCGCAGCGCCCAGGAAGACCACGAGCGCGACCAGCGCGCCGGTCCAGGCGTGCCGCACCGACATCGCGCCGGTGACCAGCTCACGCTGGGCCGTGCGCGGGTTGCGGGCGTCGATCTCGCGGTCGATGATCCGGTTGACCGCCATCGCGAAGGTGCGCAGGCCCACCATGCAGACCGTGACGAGCAGGAGCCGGACCCAGTGGATGTTCCGGTCGAGCTGGAACATCGCGGTGAGGGCCGCGATGTAGGCGAAGGGGAGCGCGAAGACCGAGTGCTCGATCATCACCAGGCGCAGGAACGCCTTGGTGCGTCCCGGCCGCGGTAGTGCCGCGGAGGCGCTGCTCACAGGCCGTACTCCTTCCAGCGGCGGTCCACCAGGGCCGCCGTATCCGGGTCCGACAGGACCATCTCCGGCCATCCGCCGTCCCTCGTGTAGCCCTCCTCGGGCCACTTCCTCGTCGCGTCGATGCCCGCCTTGCCGCCCCAGAACTGCTGGTAGGAGGCGTGGTCCAGGTGGTCGACGGGGCCCTCCACGACGGTGAGGTCGCGGGCGTAGTCCGTGTTGCCGAGGGCGCGCCAGGCGACCTCGTGCAGGTCGTGCACGTCGCAGTCGGCGTCCACGACCACGATCAGTTTGGTCAGGGACATCATGTGTGCCCCCCAGACCGCGTGCATCACCTTCTGCGCGTGCTTGGGGTACTTCTTGTCGATCGAGACGATCGCGCAGTTGTGGAAGCCGCCGGCCTCGGGCAGGTGGTAGTCCACGATGTCCGGGACGATGATCTTCAGCAGCGGCAGGAAGAAGCGCTCCGTGGCGCGGCCGAGGGGGCCGTCCTCGGTGGGCGGCCTGCCGACCACGATCGACTGCAGCAGCGGCCGCTTGCGCATCGTCACGCAGTCGATGGTCAGCGCCGGGAACGGCTCCTGCGGGGTGTAGAAGCCGGTGTGGTCGCCGAACGGGCCCTCCGGGAGCATCTGGCCGGGCTCCAGCCAGCCCTCCAGCACGACCTCGGCGCCCGCGGGAACCTGGAGCGGGACCGTCTTGCAGTCGACCATCTCGATTCGCTTGCCCGCCACGAACCCGGCGAACAGGTATTCGTCGATGTCACCGGGGAGCGGGGCGGTGGAGGCGTAGGTCACGGCGGGCGGGCAGCCGAAGGCGATGGCTACGGGCAGCCGTTCGCCGCGCCGGGCCGCCACCTGGTAGTGGTTCCGGCTGTCCTTGTGGATCTGCCAGTGCATGCCGATGGTGCGCTTGTCGTGTCGCTGCAGGCGGTACAGGCCGAGGTTGCGGATGCCGCTCTCGGGGTCCTTGGTGTGGGTCAGGCCCAGGTTGAAGAAGGACCCGCCGTCCTCCGGCCAGGTGAACAGCGCCGGGAGCCGGTCGAGGTCCACCTCGTCGCCGTGCAGCACGACCTCCTGCACCGGCGCGTGGTCGGGCTTCACCTTCTTCGGCGGCACGTGCGCCATCGCGCCGAGCTTCCCGAACGCCTCGCGCACGCCCACGAACCCGTGCGGCAGCTCGGGCCGCAGCAGCCCGCCGATCTTCTCGGAGATCTCGCCGTACGACTTCAGGCCCAGCGCCTTCAGCAGCCGCCGGTCGGTGCCGAAGACGTTCATCGCGAGGGGCATCGCGGAGCCCTTCACGTTCTCGAACAGCAGCGCGGGGCCGCCCGCCTTCTGGACCCGGTCGACGATCTCCCCGACCTCCAGGTACGGGTCGACCTCGGCCTTGATGCGCTTGAGGTCTCCCTCGCGCTCCAGCGCCCTGAGCAGGGAGCGAAGATCGTCGTAAGCCATGCCTCTCAGTATCGGTCACCCGATAGCCTGGGTTCGTCACCGGGGCCGTCCCACACCTTCGGGAGATCGCACGACATGCTCAGGTATCTGCCCGTCCTGCTGGTGCTGGCGCTGTGGATCTACGCCTTCGTCGACTGCCTCAACACCCCCGAGGAAGAGGTGCGCCACCTGCCGAAGGGCGTGTGGCTGCTCATCGTCCTGGTCTTCGGCTGGGTGCTGGTGGGCCCGGTCGCCTGGCTGATCACCGGCAGGGTCCGGCAGCCGGCCGCCGCGAACAGCGGCACGCCCGCCGAGCGGCACCCGGACTCGGGCTGGGTCGCGCCCGACGACAACCCCGAGTTCCTGAAGTCCCTCGAGCGGGACGATCCCGGGAACGACTGATCCCGTGGAACTGAGGCTGCTCGTCACCTTCGAGAAGGTCGCCACGGTCCTGAGCTTCACCCGGGCCGCGGCCGAGCTGTCGTACGCGCAGTCCAGTGTGACCAGTCAGATCCGGGCCCTGGAGTCCTCGCTGGGTACCGAGCTGTTCGACCGGCTCGGCGGCCGGATCCGGCTCACCGAGGCGGGCGAGCGGCTGCTGCCCTACGCCCGGCGCATCATCGAACTGGCCGAGGAGGCACGGGCCGCGGTCACCGGCGCCGGGGAGCCGGCCGGCACCCTCACCGTCGGCACCATGGAGTCCCTGACCTCCTACCGGCTGCCCCCGCTGCTGGAGTTCTTCCACCACCGCCACCCCGCGGTGCGGCTCGCGCTGCGCACCACCATCGGCGACGAGACCCGGCAGGCGCTGCGTCAGGGCACCTACGACGTCGGGTTCCTGATGGAGGCGGAGACCGAACACCCGGGCCTTGAGAGCACGGTACTGGCGGTGGAGCCGCTGGCGCTGGTGGCGGCACCGGGGCACGAACTGGCCGGGAAGCCCGTCGCGACCGCCGACCTCACCGGCCGGCCCCTGCTGGCCACCGAGCCGGGCTGCGCCTACCGGGACCTGTTCGAGCGGGAGCTGGCGGCGCTGGGGCCGGTGGAGTTCATGGAGTTCGGCACCATCGAGGCCACCAAGCGCGCGGCGGCGGCCGGCCTCGGGACGGCGCTGCTGCCCGAGGTGACGGTCGCCGCCGAACTCGCGGCGGGCACGCTTGTGCGGCTGGCCTGGGAGCCGCCGTTCACGCTTCGCACGCAGCTGGCGTGGCGGTCCGGGAAGCGGCTTCCGGCGCATGCCCGGCTGTTCGTGGAGCAGGCGCGGAGGCTGGTTTCCGAGCAAGGGTGACCTTGAGGCTCGCGGTGACGATGAGCGGGACGCCGAGGGCCTGCACCAGTCCGATGTGGTGGCCGTACACCGCCCAGTCCATGACCATCGCGACGGCCGGGTAGACGAAGGCGAGTACGGCGATCTTGGCCGTGGGCAGCTTCGCGTAGGCGGCGTACATGAGGACGTACATCACACCGGTGTGCAGCAGTCCGAGGCCGGCCAGCCACCCCCAGTCCCAGCCGGTGCCCCGCATGGCGCCGAAGTCGGCGAAGGGCAGCAGCAGGGGGATGCCGACCAGGACCTGGACGAGGGCGATCAGGTGCGGGCGCACGCCGGTGATCCGCTTGGTGACCAGGGTGGACAGCCCGTACAGCAGGGCGGCGAGCAGGGCCTGGCCGATGCCGGTGAGGTACGCGCCGCCGCCGGTGAAGTCGGCGGGGGTCACCCCGGAGACGAGGACGAGTCCGGCGAAGGCGGCGCCGATCCAGCCGACCCGGGCGGCGGTGAGCCGTTCGCGGAACAGCAGGGCGCCGAGCAGCACCACGTAGAACGGCTGCGTGTGGTAGACCACGGTGGCTACCGAGATGGACGTGTTCTCGTACGACTGGAACAGCAGCACCCAGTTGAAGACGATGAACACGCCGCCGAGGACCGCGAGGCCGAGGGTGCGCGGGGTGAAGCCGTGGCCGCGCAGCCATCCGCGGGCCAGCACGTAGCCGCCGAGGGCCAGGGCGCCGAACAGGACGCGGAAGAAGACGACGTCGAAGGGCGGGGCACCGGACTCGACGACGAAGACGCCGAGGGTGCCGGACAGCATCATCGCGGTGGTCAGCTGGGCAGTGCCCGTGTGCTCTGAGGTCATGGCGCCGACGCTACGGACGGCCACCGGGACCGGTCCACGAGCCGCTGGGGCGTCCTGCCGATGGGGCCATCGCCGCCGCCGATGCGCGCAGGCCGCCGGGGGTGCGGCGGTCAGTCGCCGCGGAGCACCAGGCCGAGCAGTCCGGGGAAGCGGGCGTCGAACTCCGTCCGCCGCAGCCGGTTCACCCGCTTAGGGCCCTCGTCGCGCTGCTCCACCAGGCCGGCGCCGCGCAGCACCGCGAAGTGGTGGCTCAGGGCCGCCTTGCCGACCGGTACGTCGAAACTGCCGCAGCTGCGGGACCAGTCGGCGGAGCCGGCCAGTTCCCGGACGAGCGTGAGGCGCACCGGGTCGGCCAGCGCGGCGAGCGCGGTGAGCACGGGCACCTCGTCGGGGTGGGTGTGCTCCGGGGCGGCCCGGTGACTGCTCGTGGCCATGCCGTCCTCCTCGCCGCGGTGCCGGCCCGCGCTGATCCCGCTTGCCGAGTGTTCGATGAAAACCATACACTCGCGAGTGTTCGCTTTTCATTGAACACTGAGTCGAACGGGGAGTCCGGCATGCGTGCGATCGAGTTCCAGCGGTACGGCGGTCCCGAGGTGCTGACGGCGGTGACGGCCGAGGCGCCCGAACCGGGGCCCGGGCAGGTGAGCGTCGACGTGGCCTGGGCGGGCGTCAACTTCGCGGACCTGAAGGCGCGTTCGGAGGGCTACCGGGTGCCGCGGCTGCCGTTCGTCCCCGGCCTTGAGGTCTCGGGCCGGATCCGGGCGCTCGGCGCGGGCGTCACGGGGCTGGCCGTCGGCCAGGAGGTCGCGGCCCTGACCGAGCACGGGGCGTACGCGGAGGTGGCGGTGGCCGAGGCGGCGACCGTCTTCCCGCTCCCGGCCGGCGTGGACCTGCGCACGGCGGCGGCCCTCCCGACGGTCGTGCCGACGGCCTACGCCCTGCTGCACTCCGTGGGCCGGCTCCAGCCCGGCGAGACGGTGCTCGTCCAGGGCGCGGCCGGCGGAGTCGGCACGGCGGTGGGGCAGTTGGCGCGGGCGGCGGGCGCCGGCGCGGTGTACGGGGTGGTGTCCTCGGCGGCGAAGGCGGCCCACGCCCGGGAGCACGGCTACGACGAGGTGTTCACCGGCGACTTCCGGCGGCGGGTGCGGGAGGCGACCGGCGGCCGGGGCGCCGACCTGGTACTGGACCCGGTCGGTGGTGACACCCTGCGCGAGGGCCTGGCCTCCCTGGCCGTCTTCGGCCGCCTGGTCTCCTTCGGCAACGCGAGCTCGGCCGAGCCGTGGTCCGTCGGCCGGCCCGAGCTGTACCCGCTCGGCGTCTCCGTCTCCGGGTTCTCGATCCTGAGCCTCGCGAGCACCGCACCGGCCGAACTGCGCCGCCTGACCGAAGCGGCCTTCGCGAAGGTGGCCGACGGCACGGTGTCCCTGCCGGTGACGGCCGAATTCGCACTGGAGGGCGCGGCGGACGCGCACCGCCTGATGGGCACCCGCACGAGCACGGGCAAGCTGCTGCTGCGCGTGGGGGCGTAACCGGGCGCGGCCGGGCGCCGGTCCGGGCGCCCGGCGGTGTCAGGTGTACTGCCCCGGAAGCGGCTCCGACGCCTCCTGATCGGGCGGCGGGGACGGGGAACCCAGATTTTCGATCAACCGTTCGAACCTGGTGCGCCAGGCCGTCTCCGACTCGCCCTCGCCCTGGAACTCGTGGGTGAAGCGCAGCACGCACCCGCCCTGCCGTTCACGCTCCAGATGGAACCGCATCCGGCCGTCCGCCACGGCGTACTCGGCGACCCGGTCCACGTCCCAGGCGGTGACCCGGCCGGCGCCCAGGTCCCGGAAGGCGACCTGGCCGTCGAGTCTGGGCTCGAGAACGTCGACGGCGGTGAACCAGCCCGCGAGTCCCGCGGGCGTGGCCACCGCCGTCCAGACCTCTTCCATGGTTCTCGGGAGCCGCACCAGGAAGTGGAGTATGTGCGTGTTCCCGTGCGTCTGGCTGATGCCCTGTTCGATGGAACCGCTCATGGCACCAGTGTCACCGACCGGGCGGTCACACGCCCGCGTACGAGTGCTTGCCGGTGACGAAGATGTTGACGCCGTAATAGTTGAACAGCCAGCAGCCGAACGCGATCAGGGCCAGGTAGGCGGCCTTGCGGCCCTTCCAGCCGGCCGTGGCCCGCGCGTGCAGGTAGCAGGCGTAGGCGATCCAGGTGATGAAGGACCAGGTCTCCTTGGGGTCCCAGTTCCAGTAGCGGCCCCAGGCGTCGCCCGCCCAGATCGCGCCCGCGATGATCGTGAACGTCCACAGCGGGAAGACGGCCGCGTTGACGCGGTAGGCGAACTTGTCCAGCGAGGCCGAGGCGGGCAGCCGCTCCAGCACCGAGCGCGCGAAGCCGCCCGGCTTGCCGCCGGACTCCAGCTTGCTCTCGTAGGAGTCCTTGAACAGGTAGAGGATCGTGGCGACCGCGCCGACGTAGAACACCGCGCCGCAGAAGATCGCGGTGGAGACGTGGATGTACAGCCAGTACGAGTGCAGCGCCGGGACGAGCTGGTCGCTGGCGGTGTAGAGCACGGTCACGGCCAGACCGAGGTCGAGCAGGACCGTGGTGACCAGGAACAGGCCGAGCCAGCGCACGTTCTTCCGCAGCGCCAGCAGAGCGAGGTACACGCCGACGGCGACCGTGGAGAAGGTGATGTTGAACTCGTACATGTTGCCCCACGGCGCCCGCTCCACGGAGGCCGCGCGCGCGACGACGCCGACGAGCTCCACGAGGAAGGCGAGCACGGTGAGCGAGATGGCGATCCGGCCGTACATGTCGCCCTGCTCGTCACCGCCGTGCGCGCCGGGGCCGTCCGGCACGTCCCGCGCGCCGGACGCGGAGCGCACGACGACCTTCGGCCGCTCCAGTACGGCGGTCCCGCCGGCGCTCCTGACGGTGACGGCGGGCGCGCCCGCCCGGCTCTCGGCGCCGGCGGTCAGCGCGGCGGCCGTACGGCCGACCTTGCTGCGGCTGCCGAACAGCCACTCGGCGATGTACGCGAAGAAGGCCAGCGTGTAGACGGCCATGCACGAGTAGATCAGCGTGTTGCTGATGCTCGCCAGGTGTTCGTTGGTCGCGGCGGCGAGCTCGGTTGCGGCGGCGAGAGTCACTTCTCGGCCCCTTCGGCAGGTCCAGCGGGGGATGGGGTGGAGTCGTCGTCGGGGTCGGGTGCCCCCGGCGCCTGGTCGTAGAGGGTCGCGGCGAGGTCACCCAGCTCCTCGGGCACCTTGGCCGACTCGCTGCGGCCGAGCCCGGCCATCTCGACCACGGTGACACCGTCGGCGCCGCGCACCGCGCGCACCCAGACGCGGCGGCGCTGGATGAACAGGGAGGCGGCCAGGCCGAAGATCGCGCCGAGCGCGCCGACGAGCGCCCAGCCGCCGCCCGGCTCCTGGACGATCTCGAAGCCGGCCCACTCCTTGATGTCCTTCTCGAGCGTGATCGAGCCGGCGCCGTCCGGGAGCTTCAGGGTCTGCCCCGGCTTGAGGTTCCCCCTGAGCTGCTGCCCCTTGGCGTCCTTGAAGCCCTTCATGTGGGTCTTGTCGAGCTGGTACACGCTCTGCGGGATGCCCGAGTCGACGCCGAGGTCGCCGTGGTACGGCTCCAGGTTCAGCACGGGGTTCAGCAGCGCCGGGAACTGGGAGAGCACCGAAGAGCCGCCGCCGTAGGTCGGCAGGAAGAAGGCCCGGACGCCGAGCTGGTCCTTGCCCCCCTTGGCGTCGCGGTAGCCGTCCATCACCTTGATCACGCCCTGTGAGGTGACGTTGCCGTCGAGCGGCAGCAGCGGCACGGCGTCCTGGTAGACGACCTTCCCCCTGCCGTCGCGGACGGTGATGACGGGCGCGTAGCCGTGGCTGACGAGGTAGACCTTGGCGTCGCCGATCTTCAACGGCTCGTTGACCTTGATCTCGGTCGTCCGGCCCTTGCCGTCCGCGCCCTCGCTGTAGGTGACCTTCGCCTGGTAGGTGCGCGGGGTGCCGCGGTTGGGGCCGGTCAGCTCGTAGGTGCCCGTGAAGTCCTTCAGGCCGAAGCTGAACGGCGACAGGTCGTCGGTGGTGAACATGCTGCCGGACTTGAAGTCGTCGTACAGCGGCAGGGCGTTGGAGAAGCCGTCGCCCTCGACCATCAGCTTGGTGCCGTCCGACTTGTACATCTGGCCGGAGGCGAAGGCGACCAGCAGCACGATCAGCGCGATGTGGAAGACCAGGTTGCCCACCTCGCGCACGTAGCCCTTCTCGGCGGCGACGGCGTCACCGACGGCATGGGCCCGGAAGCGGCGCCTGCGCATGAGCGCGAGCGCGGCCTCGCGGACCTGCTCGGGCTCGGCCTCGGTGCGCCAGGTGGTGTAGGCGGGCAGCCGGTCCAGACGCCTGGGCGCGCTCGGCGGACGGCCGCGGAGCTGGCCGACGAACTGCCAGGTGCGCGGGACGATGCAGCCGATGAGGGAAACGAACAGCAGGATGTAGATCGCGGAGAACCACACCGAGCTGTAGACGTGGAAGAGGCCGAGCCGGTCGTAGACCGGCGCGAGCGTGGTGTGGGCCGCGCGGAAGTCGTCGACCTTGGTGGCGTCGGCGCCGGTCTGCGGGATCAGCGAGCCGGGGATCGCGCCGAGCGAGAGCAGCAGGAGCAGCAGCAGCGCCACCCGCATGGAGGTGAGCTGCCGCCAGAACCAGCGGGCCCAGCCGATGACGCCGAGGCCCGGCAGGCTCACGGCCTCTTCCTGCGGGGCGGTGGACAGCCGGGAGCCGGCGGCTCCCAGCTCGTCCTGCTCGCGGGCCTTGTCGGTTTCGGTTGTGCTCATCGATCAGATCCCCACAGTGAAGCCGTCGGACCAGCTCTGCATCTCGTTCACCAGGTGGTCCCAGGCCCCGGTCAGCAGCAGCACACCGGTCACGATCATCATCGTGCCGCCGGCGCGCATCACCCAGACATAGTGGCGCTTGACCCAGCCGAAGGCACCGAGCGCCTTGCGGAAGGCGACCGCGGTGAGGACGAAGGGGACACCGAGGCCCAGGCAGTAGGCGATCATCAGCACCGCCCCGCGTCCGGCGCTCGACTCGTGCCAGGAGAGGAAGTTCACCGCGGCGAGGGTCGGCCCGATGCAGGGCGTCCAGCCGACACCGAACAGGGCGCCCAGCAGGGGCGCGCCGACCAGGCCCGCGGTCGGCCGCTTGTGGAAGCGGAACTCGCGCTGGGTGAACCAGGGCATCAGCCCCATGAAGAAGACGCCCAGCAGGATCATGAGCACGCCGAGCACGCGGGACAGGGTGCCCTTGTTGTCCTGGAGGGTCCAGCCGAAGTAGCCGAACAGCGCCCCGCTGGAGATGAACACGGCGCTGAAGCCGAGGACGAACAGCGAGGCGCCGGCGACCATGCGGCCCCGTCTGGCCTCGGCGAGGTCGGTGCCGGCGATACCGGTGACGTAGGAGAGGTAGCCGGGGACGAGCGGCAGCACGCAGGGCGAGAAGAAGGACACGAGGCCGCCGAGCAGGGCGATCGGCAGGGCGACCAGCAGGGCGCCGTTCAGCACGGTGTCGTTCGGGCCCGTTCCGGCGGCCGCCAGCAGGAGAGTCGCGCTCACGTCACTTCTCCGCGAGGACGGGCTTGAGCATCTTCAGCAGCGCCGTGTCGTCGAGCGCCTCCAGCGCCCGCGCGGCGACCTTGCCGTCCTTGTCGATGACGAGCGTGGAGGGGATCAGCTGCGGGTTGAGCGTGCCCTTCTTGAAGCGGAGCATCAGCTTGCCCGTCGGGTCGTACAAACTCGGGTAGCCGATCCCGTGCTCCTGCTCGAAGGCGAGCGCCGGGGTGGTGCTGGTGTCCCGGGTGTTGATGCCGACGAACTGCACGCCCTTGCCCTCGTACGCCTTGGAGACCTTGGCGAAGTACTGGGCCTCCTCCCGGCACGGTCCGCACCAGGAGCCCCAGACGTTGACGACCACGACCTTGCCCTTGTAGTCGGCGATGTCGAGGCTCTTGCCGTCGATGGTCCTGCCGGCCAGGTCGGGCGCGGGGGCGCGCTCGCCCTTGCCGGCGGTGTCGATGCCGTTGTTGCCGGTGACGAAGTTGGTGTTGCCGCCTCCGCCGGAGGTGCCGCCGTTGCCGCACGCGGACAGGGTCAGGGCCGTGACGGCGGCCATGGCGCTGAGCAGGACGGCGCGGCTACGGGTACTCATGTGAAAAGTTTCGCATGCCTGTTCCGAGGATCTCGCGCACCCCCCTGGCGGGCGGAAAACCGCATTTCAGGAGCTATTTACACGGGACATTCCGGACAAATCCTCACGCGGCGTTCCCCGCGGCCGACTTGGCGTCCCGCAGGAACCCCTTCCAGCCCCCGGCCGGCCGCTGCCCCACGTCCAGGGTCCGCAGCCGGGCGAGCACCTCGGGCTTCTGCGCGTCCATCCAGTCCACGAACTGCCGGAAGGAGACCAGCCGCACGTCCCCGCCCTTCTCCTTCTCGCGCGCGATGTGCTTGAAGGCCTGCTCGACGGCGTCCATGTAGATGCCGCCGTTCCACTGCTCGAAGTGGTTGCCGATGAAGAAGGGCGCCCGGTTCGTCTCGTAGGCCCGCTGGAATCCCTGGATGTAGGCCTGCGCGGACTGGGTCCGCCAGCCCGGGCGGCGGTACGCGGGCGCGTTGGTCGAGTTGACGGACTGGTTGGCCAGCATGTTGTAGTCCATGGACAGGACCTCGAAGGAACGTCCGGGGAAAGGTATCTGCTGAAGCGGCAGGTCCCAGATCCCCATCCGCTTCAGCGGCCACACCTGGCGGCCGCCCGGCGAGGAGGCGTCGTAGCGCCAGCCCAGCTCGCGGGCGGTGGGCAGCAGGTTGTTCTGGCCGAGCAGGCAGGGGGTGCGGCCGCCGACCAGCTCCTTGTCGTAGTCGAACGGCAGCGACGGCAGGTCGGTCCAGCCGGTGTTGGTCCGCCACTCCTTCACGAAGGCCTTGGCCTGCCGTATCTCGCTCCGCCACTGCTGCGGGGTCCAGTTGCCGACCGAGCCGGAACCGGCGCAGAAGTGCCCGTTGAAGTGGGTGCCGATCTCGTGCCCCTCCAGCCAGGCCCGGCGCACGTTGGTCAGGGTCGACCTGACGTGGGGGTCGCTGAGGTAGCCGATGTCGGAGGCGCCGCGCGGGTTGTTCGGGGGCTCGTACAGCCGCTTCTTCGACTCGGGCAGCAGATACAGCCCCGAGAGGAAGAAGGTCATGCTCGCGCCGTGCTCCTTGGCCAGGTCGAGGAAGCGCGGGAAGAGGCCGTTGCCGACCTCGCCGGCGCCGTCCCAGGAGAAGATCACGAACTGCGGAGGGGTCTGGCCCGGCTCCAGCGGCTCGGGCTTCGCGGGCTGGTGCGGCTGCCGGCCGGTGAACGAGGTGGAGCCGTCCCCGATGGGCCGGGCCGGACTCGCCGTGCCCCCGCCCTTGCCCGCCTGGCCCTTCCCGCCGGCCCCGTGGCCGGAACCGGACGGGCGCCCGCTCTCGTCCGAGGACTTGAGGGTCCCGCAGCCGGCGAGCGAGGCGGCGGCCGCCGCGCCCGCGCCGAGACCCAGCGCTCCCCTGCGGGAGAGCATCCGGTCGGTCCGGGAGAAGGTGCGCATGGATATCCCCGATTCATCACGCGTGCTGGTGGTCACCCACTCAGAGGGCGTGACGATCGGGGAGGTTCCGATACTTCTTTATGCTTTACGTAACAGGCCAGGCAAAAGGGTGGATCAGGCTCCGAAGGCCTTGCCCTGAGCCGTCCCCTTGCCCTTCTGGGGCTTGGCACCGGCCCGGAGATGGACCGGGACCAGGTCGATGGCGGGCTCGGAGTAGCCGACGGAGACGATCCCGTCGCCCTGGAAGGTGAAGGTCGTCAGCGAGGCGAGCGTGCACTGGCGCTTGCGCGGGTCGTGCCACAGCCGCCGCTTCTCGACGTACGACCGCAGCGTCCAGATCGGGAGCTGGTGGCTGACCAGCACCGCCTCGTGCCCGCGGGCCCGGTCCCTGGCCGCGTGCAGCGCGCCCATCATGCGCACGACCTGGTCGATGTACGGCTCGCCCCAGGACGGCCGGAACGGGTTGAAGAGGTGCTTCCAGTTGTCGGGCTTGCGCAGCGCGCCGTCCCCGACCCCGAAGGTCTTGCCCTGGAAGACGTTGCCGGCCTCGATGAGCCGTGCGTCGGTGGCCAGGTCGAGACCGTGCGCCTTGGCGATCGGGGTGGCGGTCTCCTGCGCGCGCTCCAGCGGGGAGGCGCAGACGTGGGTGACGTCCCGGGTGGAGAGGTGCTCGGCGACCCGGTCGGCCATCTTCCGGCCCAGCTCGGACAGGTGGTAGCCGGGCAGCCGCCCGTAGAGGATACCGTCCGGGTTCTCGACCTCGCCGTGCCGCATGACGTGGACGACGGTGATGTCCTTCTCGCTGCCGTTGCTGCTCATGCTGCCGTGGCCTCCGCGGCCGCTCGGGCCGCCGCCGGGAGGGCGTCGGCGATCTTCTGGATGGCCCGCTCGTCGTGGGCCGTGGACACGAACCAGGACTCGAAGGACGACGGCGGCAGGTAGACGCCGTTCGACAGCAGCGAGTGGAAGAAGGCGGTGAAGCGGAACGACTCCTGCCGCTTGGCGTCCTCGTAGTCCCGCACCTGCCGGTCGGTGAAGAACACGGAGAACATGTTGGAGGCGGTCTGCAGCCGGTGCGCGACGCCCTCCTTGCCCAGCGCCTCGGTGACGAGGTTCTGGATCTGCGCGGAGACCGCGTCGACCGTCTCGTACGCCGCGTCGTCGAGCAGCCGGAGCTGGGCGAGCCCGGCGGCGGTGGCGACGGGGTTACCGGAGAGGGTGCCGGCCTGGTAGACGGGCCCGGCGGGCGCGAGGTGGGCCATGACGTCGGCCCGGCCGCCGAACGCGGCGGCGGGGAAGCCGCCGCCCATGACCTTCCCGAAGGTCATCAGGTCGGGCTTGACCCCGTCGACGCCGTACCACCCGGCGCGGCTGGTCCGGAAGCCCGTCATCACCTCGTCGGAGATGTAGAGGGCGCCGTGCCTGCGGCACGCGTCCTTGAGCCCCTGGTTGAAGCCGGGGGCCGGCGGGACGACGCCCATGTTGCCCGGCGAGGCCTCGGTGATGACACAGGCGATCTCGCCCGGGTGCCGGTGGAAGGCCTCCTGCACGGCCTCCAGGTCGTTGTACGGCAGCACGATCGTGTCACCGGCCTGGGCGCCGGTGACGCCGGGCGTGTCGGGCAGCGCGAAGGTGGCGACACCGGACCCGGCGGCGGCCAGCAGGGAGTCCACGTGGCCGTGGTAGCAGCCGGCGAACTTGATGACCTTGGCCCGCCGGGTGAAGCCCCGGGCGAGCCGGATCGCCGACATGGTCGCCTCGGTGCCGCTGCTGACCAGCCGCACCTCCTCCACGGGCTCCACGCGCGCGACGATCTCCTCGGCGAGGGCGACCTCGCCCTCGCCCGGGGTGCCGAACGACGTGCCGCGGGCGACGGCCTCCTGCACGGCGGCGATCACCTCGGGGTGCGCGTGGCCGAGGATCATCGGCCCCCAGGAGCACACCAGGTCGACGTACTCCCGCCCGTCGGCGTCGGTCAGGTACGGCCCCTTGCCGGAGACCATGAACCGGGGCGTGCCGCCCACGGCGCGGAAGGCGCGCACCGGGGAGTTCACGCCGCCCGGCGTGACGGCCGACGCACGGTCGAAGAGCGCCTGCGACACGGGCGCTTCGTAGGGATAGGGCAGTTCGCTCATGGCACTCATGACGTGCGGCTTCTCCGGCCTCTCGGACTCCGGTTCGGGTGGTGACCCCCTCAGGGTAGGCCGCGGCCCGCGCATCGAGCGGCCGACCTCCGGGTCACGGCCGCGCCATCTGCGAGACTGAGAGCTGATACACACAGCTCATACGGCACGTAGTGATCAGTGACCGGGTTGATCCCGCGGACTGGTGTTTCACCGCACGTTTCGGCGGGCGGCCGTGGGGGAGGTCACTGACACGATGATCGGGTTGCGCGGCGGGGGCCACGCGTCCTAGAAAAGCAGTCGGGTGGAGATATGCATCGCGGTGGCGGACTGGGCGAGGGGACTGACGACCTGGGTCCTCGGCGCGCCCGGCGGGGAAGGCACCGGCGCGAGGTGGAGGAGACGACCGAGGCACGTCAGGCCGACGCACGTCAGACACAGGATGTTCCGGGTGAGTCCGAGCGGAACGACCGGCGGATCGACCGGTCGTCGGCGGGAAGCAGAAATGGTGGTCGGGTGGGGGTGACGTACAAATACTTCGGCGCGCCGGACGGCGCGACGGCGGCCCGCGTCCCCATCTCGATGCGTCCCGAGGAACTCGGCGGCGACGAGCTGGGGATGAACGGCATGTTCACCAAGATCAAGCCGGAGACGATGGCCGCCATGGTGCTGACCGGCATCGAGGGCGTCCCCCTGCACAAGGTGCCGCCGCTCGAGCTGGTCGTCCTGCACCCCGACTACGCCGTCGTCAAGCTCCCCATGACGGTCGTCGACCCGCTCCGCGGCATCGGCGAGGAGGCGGTGGGCGCGGCGGCGTTCATCTGGTCGACGGTCCCGGACCGCGGCGGCCCCCGGGACGCGTTCAACGTGTACCAGCTGCTGCACGAGTGGCAGGACTTCAGCCACCGGCTGCATGAGGCGGGGCATCAGCCCTATTGCCTCGTGTGGCCCTGATCGGCTCTGAGCTGGGGTTTCTTGCGGTTGGGCGGGGTCTTCGGGCCTCGCCCTTTTGGTGGCGGAGGGGGCCGTCAGGCGGCCAGGGCACATTGAGGGCACATTGGTTTTGCTGGGGGTGCTGATGTGCCCTGGGCGGCGGGCGGGCCGCCGTCGTCTTCCGTTTCCGCCTCGGCTTCCGTTTCCGTGAAGGCGTCGTCGATCGCCTTGCGGGTGCGGGTCTCGCTGGACGGCAGCAGGAGCGTGTACGTCCGCAGCGTGAAGCCCGGGTCCGAGTGGCCGAGGTACTCGGAGAGCGCCTTGATGCTCTCCCCCGCGTCCAGGAGTACGGAGGCATAGGCGTGCCGGAGGGCGTGCATGCCGTCTTCGGGGGCCGCCTGGAGGTAGCGCGCGCCTCGTTCACGGGGAGGGATCACGCCGGCGGCGGCCAGGGCACGCTTCCAGTCGCCCATGTTGAAGACGCTGCGGTTGTAGGCCCGCCCCTTCTGGTCGACGAAGAGGAGGCGGAAGGTCTTCGGCTCACCGTCCGGTTTGGCCCAGGGCAGGGTGACCTCGACCGCCGGGAACTCCTTCATGTGGGCCTTGACGGCGAGGGCAAGCTGGGCCGGTAGGGGCACCGACCGGATCTTGTTGCCCTTGGGGAGGGCGAAGACGGGCTTCGTGCCGACGAGCCGCACCTGGCGGTTGACGTGGATCCAGCCACCCTTGAAGTCGATGTCCTCGACAGCGAAGCCGAACACCTCGCCCTGACGCAGGCCGCAGCCGAAGGCGAGCTTGCCGCCGGCCTGGAAGCGCTTCGGGAGACCGGCGATGACGGCGCGCACACGCTCCAACGACCAGGGGACGATCTTCTTCTTGGTCGCGGTCGGCAGTTTGACCGACTTCGCCTTGCAGGGGTTCTTCGGCAACAGCCCGTCCTCCACGGCCGCGCCGAGGATGCTGGAGAGGATGTCGAAGATGCCCTCGATCGTCGACACCTCCAGATCGGCGTCCTGGAGCGTGCGAATCCAACCCTGAATGATCGAGGGCTGGTTGAGGGACCGCAGCTCGCGTCGGCCGAGGTGCTCGACGATGTGGTTGCGGACCGTCGCCTCGTAACGGAGCGCGGTCGTCGGGCCGACGGAGTTCGCGTCGAGCCACTTCTGCGCGTAGGCGCCGAGCGTCTGCTTCGTCTCGGCCGGGACGACGTAGGAGCCGCGCCGGATTTCGACGTCGACCTCGGCGGCGCGGTTGTCCGCCTCGGCCTTCGTGTGGAAGTTCTCCTTGCGCTGATGGCCGTCCAGGTCGCGGTAACGGACCTGCCAGCGCTTGCCGATGCCGTGGTCGGCGGTGGGCCGTTCCTGTGCTGCGGTGATCAGCTTGCCGACGTCGCCAGCGATGCCGCACGCGCAGACGACGACGTACAGGAAGGGCTTCTTGTCCGGTTCCTTGGTGGTGGGCTCGGTCACGCGTGGGCTCCAGGATGGTGGGCTTCTCGTTGGGCGGCCAGCTGGTCGGCCAACGCATCGGGCCCGATCTTGCTCAGGGCCCACAGGCTGCTGGATCGACGGGCCCACCGCCAGAGCAGGTTGTCCACAGGAGTGTGGAAGGGCAGCACAGGAATGCCGCGGGCATCGAAAGGAGCGCCGTCGAGGTAACGCAGACCACCCGTGCCGCACAGATAGTGGGTGCTGCCAGTGGCTGCCGCCAGGTCGGCCAGGCGCTCGGAGCGGCCTTGCCGGGTCGGGATCGCGCTGCTGTCCGGCACCTTCCCCGACCAGCCGAGAGTGCTGAGCAGGGCGATCGTCGATGCCCTCGCGAGGTCGGCCACACGGTCTGAGTCGTCGAGCGCGTCCAGCACCTCGGACACCGCACCCCAGTAGGGGCTGCGGCCGTAGTACTGGCGGACGAGAAGTTGGACCGTCCGGCGCGAGCGACGCGGATCAACGAGCCGCGCTTGGCTGATCAGCGTCGGGCGCCCGTGGGGAAGGTGCGTCGGGAGCGTGAGCCACTGCTGTCGGGATGGATCGTCCAGGGCGGCGAGACGGGCGCGGTGCTGATAGTCGCGCCGGGCGAACTGCACGTCGCCCAGGACGATCCACAGGTCGGCGGAGAACAGCTTGGCCAGCGTGGCCAGCCGGGGAAACAGGTTCGGTTGGTGGATCGCGCACAGCTCGTCCGATGCATCGGCGCTGGGCGGCTCAGGTGCTGATGAGGCGGCTGTCGAAGCCGGCGCCCAGGAGGCGCTCGTAAGCGTCATACACATCCCCCGGTACGTCCTGCTCGACGGCAAAGCCCAGCTTCGGGTACTCGATCACCCGTTGCAGGTCACCGACGAGCATGTCGACGACGAGCTTCTCGTCGCCGATGGACTTGATGTAGTCGTCCAACTCCAGCGGCTCGGAGGCGCACACGACCTCAGCCTCGGGCCACAGCTTGCGGCAGGTCGCATACGAGCGGCGCTCCATGTACGGCTTGGAGATCAGCAGCAGCGACTGCACTTCCACCCCGGCCTCGGCCAGCAGCTCGCGAGAGAAGGTGATGTTCTGGCCGGTGTTTGCGGCCTTCGACTCCACGATGATCGCCTCGTCCGGCACCCCCAGGCTCAGCGCGTGCTCGCGGTAGTGGACGGCCTCGCCGCGCGGGAAGCGAGCGCGGGTGGTGGGGCTGTTGCCGCCGCTGAAGACCACGACCGGGAAAAGGCCAGTGCGATAAAGGTCGACCGCAGTAGTCGCGACCCCGAGGTCGTGGCTGCCCAGGCCAATCGCCGCCGAGCAGGGCCGCAGCTCGTGGCCCATCTGGTGGTAATTCCAGATCAGCGTCGCGTCGTGGAACTGCTCGTCGGTGATCTGGCGCTGCTGGTGCTCCGGCACTGGCACTCCCTGGCTCATCCTTGCTGGCCCTTTCGGATGCCCTCAATACTGCGCAGCTGGTGGCTCAGCCCGTACTGCCGGGCCACCTGTGCCGCCTGATCGAGGACGGACAGCCCATCATTCCGGGTCGCCGCATCCGACAGAAGGATGTGCCCGTACGCGGTGTCCAGCCTCACCCGCTGCATCGGGGAGTCGACCGTGCCGGTGGTGCGCGCGATGTCGATGTAGTGCAGTGCCTGCTTCAGGTCGCCGGCACCGCGATGGGCCAGGGCCAGCTTCTGGTGGGCGACCGACCAGTCCTCCGGCTCGCCCAGGTCCTCGAAGGCACGAGTGGCGGCCGTCATCGCGTTGGTGGCGTACTCGTTGTCGCCCTCCTTGCTCAGCGCCGTACCCACCCACAGCCGCGCCCTGGCACGGTCACGCGGGCTCAGGCGCTGGTCCCCGGCGAGGAGTTCGTAGTGGCGAGCGGAGGATTCCAACTCTCCCGACATCTCCTGAACGACGGCCAGGGACAGCTCAATCTGAGCCACCCGGCGTGGGATGTCGAGCTCGGTGAACATGCCGCGGGCGGTCAGGTAGGAGTGGCGGGCGGAGAGTGGGCCGAGGATCGCGCCCTGATCGCGCTGGAGGTCGCCCAGGAGCACGAGGGAACGGCCGTACAAATAGAGACCCTTGTCGTCGAGCTGCTGGGGTGCACGGCTGCCCAACCAGCGGTTCAACAGGGTTGAGGCGAACGGGAAGTCCTGACGGCTGATGCAGACAACAGCGCGCTCGATGTCCTCGGTCCAGGTCTCGTAGTCCGCTGGCCGCGCGCTCTTCCGCTCAGGGAACAGCATTGCCTCGAAGCGGGATTGGGCGGCGGAATCCGCCCGTGCGAGTGCGGTGTCGAGGATGGCCTGGGTGTCCGGTCGGGGCTGTGTCTCCGCGCCGAGGCTCTCCCACTTCGCAACCGTGCGCAGCGCGACACCGAGGTGCTCGGCGAAAGCGCGCGTGCTCATACGCAACGCGGCGCGCAGGGCGCTCGCCTCCCGACCTGTCCATTGCTGCACGCTGACCACGGATGACCTCCCTCCGTCACGTATGGAAGCACTGTCGGTGACGACGTGGGGTGGGAAGTGCAACGGAAGTACAACAGCAGGTCATTTCGAGGCCGTTCACGACGGCCGACGCTATGGGCATGGACGACGACCTCATCACCGAACGCCGCCCCGTCGCCTTCCCCCAGGTCTTCGGCTACCTACGCCACGTCACCGGCGGGCTGCCCCGCCACGCGGCGCTCGTCGACTGCCTCACCGAGTACTGCGAACGGCACGAACTGGCCCTGTGTGGTGTCTTCATCGAACGCGATTCCACGGTGATCATCCGGTCCCCGGCTTTCGTCGGTCTGCTCGACACGCTCGAACTCCCCGATGCCTACGGTGCCGTGGTTCCGGCTCTCAGCCACCTCGGCCCGAAGGGCCTCGGCACCGAGCGCGAGCGGCAGATAGCAGCAGCAGGTGCTCGTCTGATTGTGATCCGCCGCCTCACGCCGACCACGGAATCCGCCTCTTCGCTCGGCACGAGCCACAGCTTCCGGCCGCAGGGGGATGCGTGATGTCCGTGCGTGACGCGTTGCGAAGGGCTCCCATGGTGAACGACGTGCCGGGGCTGCGGCTGCTGAAGGTCGGCGACGGCTGGGACGCCGTGCGCACCTCCGCCGAGATCGGCCTCCTGGCCCTGGCCTACCTGCGCTGCGTCGGTACTTCCGTCGGCCCCGTGCTCTACGACAGGCCCAACGGGCGTCTCTACTACGCCGTCCCGACCGGCACCGCAACCAGCTGGGACGATCTGCCGGTACGGCACCTCTCCACCAACTCCTGGCTCGTCGCACCCGGCCTGGAGCTGCTCGACGACTGGTTCGGCGGGTGGTGCGAGCTGCCTGACGACGACACCCTCACCGACACGGACGCCCTACGCGCTGCTCTCCAGCACCCGTACGTCACCGCGGCCAAGGGCGAAGCGCACGCCTGCGTCTACCTCTAGAACCCGGGCCCAACGCCTTTCTGCCCCAACCTCAAGGGGACACCTGTGACAACCCACCTCGTCTCACCGAACACCGTTCTCGCCAACGCACTTCTCCGCGCCGAGGACATCCTGACCCCACGCATCCTGGCCACCCCATCCGAGCGGATCGTGCTCGTCGTAGGCACCCAGATCAACGGTGCCCCGCACATCGGCACTTCCCTCGTTCAGTCCCTGGCCTTCGCCATAGCCGCCCGCCTGCGCGACCGCTTCGGCATCCCCACCGAGGTCCTCTTCAGCGCCCTCGACAACGCCCCGTACGAACTGGCCATCGACCCCGCCAGCGGCCACCGCTACCAACGCGCCTATGCCCAAGCCCTCGGCGACACGGCCGTGGCCGACCTCGTCAACGCCCTCTATCAACCCCTCTTCACGGCGCTGTCCCGGCGCCTGGGAATCCCGCACCGCATCGAGACCTACACCCAGCAGCAGGCCAGCGAGCACTTCCGCCGAACCTGGCTACGACTGCTCCCCCGCCTCGACGCCGCCCGCTGGTGGCTCGCCCCGTCCACCGGCACCCCGCACCTGCGCATCCCCTGCCCGCACACAGGCTGCGGCTGGGCGGAGAAGCACGCGGAACACACACGAGTCCATCTCACCGACCGAGAAGAAGCCACCGTCGCCGCAGTCTGCCTCCACCACGGCCCCTACCGAACCACCATCACACCCACCGCCGGTGCGTACCTCGACCTGGCCACCCTCTACCGCAACCTCGTCAAGGAACTCGCCCTCACCGGCGCACCGCTCTATGGGACTCTGCACGTCATGGTCAAGGGCGGCGACTGGATCTTCGGCTCCCTCCTCGTCGACGAAGCTCTCCAGGCCGTCGGCCTCACTCGCGCCCAACTCCCCGCCCGCCTCTTCTGCCCGCAGGTCGTCACCGACACCGGCGCGAAGCTGTCCAAGTCCCTCATCCGCGATGGCCGTTACCCCGTGCCGGAAGGCGCCGCCGACTGGATGTTCGACACCCGGCAATGGCCCGGCACCGTCTCCGAGTACGCCGATCAACTGCTGGCCACGGCCGAAACTCTGCTGTCCGACCCACGACACTTCTTCCGCTCGTACTCCGCGGCCGAGATCGGTCGCCTGATCACCACACCAGCACCCAGGAGCATCCCCGCCCGATGAGCAACACCACCCCACGCGTCCGAGAACTCAACCTCTACCGCCAGTACTTCGACCTCGTAGCCGCAGGCACCAAGACCATCGAGGTACGTGTCAAATACCCCCACCTCGCCGACCTCGCCGTTGGCGACACCATCCGCTTCCGGATCAAAGGGACCGACGAGACCTGCCATGTGAACATCCAACGTGTCACCGAGTACGCCGACTTCGAAGCCATGCTCGACGGCGAGGGGTCGGACAACGTCAACCCGACGGCCACCCGCGACGAACAACTCACCAACATCCGGAAGATCTACCCACCCGAGAAGGAAGCCCTCGGCGTCCTGGCCATCGGGATAAAGCTCAGCGGCTGACGCACTGCGAGCAGCCCTCGTCTGGGCATCGCCCCCGCTCCTGCCGTCCAGCACCACCGCCCAGTCAGGCGATTCCCTCATCGAAGCCGCTGCCGCTGAGCGGGGACCATCGCACTCGGCACCTTGGGCGGCACTCTCGACGAGGAGTGATGTCGTGTTTACCGTGAGTTGAGGAAGATGCGGAGTGTGCTGACCTCGGGGGGCGGGATGCAGCGCAAGGACCGGTTTCGGCGGATCGTCAGCGAATTCGGTGCGACGTGTAAGCAGGCATTGCTGCACGGACAGAAGGAAGCCGCGATCCGCCGAGCGGTAGAAACCCTTCTCGTCGACGCAGCAGGGGTGTTAGGGCTGCAAGCGGTCCTACACGCTGAGGTGGCCATCGCCGCGCATCGGATACGCCCTGACCTTGCGGTGCGGATTGGAAAGTTGCCGCGCAACATCGTCGGCTATGTCGAGCTGAAGAGCCCCGACAAGAGCGTGATCCATCCCGGCGGTCTGAACCAGCGTGACCGCCGTCAATGGGAAGGCATGGCGAAACTGCCCAACCTGATCTACACGAACGGTCAGACATGGATCATGTACCGCTCCGGTCGGCAGTACGGCGACACCATCCACTTCGAGGGGGATCTGCGCAGCGCCGGCTCCCGCCTACGGTTACCGACCGCCAGTGAGACCGCCTTCGAGGCCATGCTCGTCGCGTTCTTCGGCTGGCAGCCCAAGCCGCTCACGTCGATGCGGGAGGTGGTCGCCCATGTCGCCCCGCTGTGCGCGCTTCTGCGTGATGCTGTTCACGACCGCCTCGATGCCGAAGCGAGCCTCCCACGCCACCAGCGTCCGTTCACCGATCTGGCCTCCACGCTTGAGGTTGACCTCTTCCCGACCACCGATGACCGGGACAAACGGGCGACCTTCGCTGACCGCTACGCACAGTCCGTCACCTTCGCTCTCCTGCTGGCCGGTTCCGACAACTCTGGCCGCAATGACAAGGCATTGGTCGGTATGAGCCTGCACGAGGTAGGCCGACGCCTCGGGGCTGAGCACTCCGTCATGGGCCGCGCCTTGCAGATCCTCACCGACCAGGTCGAGGGAGAATTCCGCGACAGTCTGGACATGCTCGTCCGCGTCATTGACGCCATCGACTGGAGAAGTTCCCTCGCCGGCGAACCCGGCTTCCACGTCCATCTTTACGAGCACTTCTTGCAGGAGTACGACGCCGACCTGCGCAAGGACTCCGGTACCTACTACACCCCTGCCCCGCTGGTGACGGAGATGATCCGCCTTGTTGACGAGGTGCTGGCCAACACGTTGGATTGCCCGGATGGCTTCGCCGACCCTGGTGTGTCCATCATCGACCCATCGATGGGAACCGGCACCTTCCTGACCGGCATCATCGACCTCGTCGCCCGCAAACAGTCCGAGGGTGGCAACGAAGGTTTCCGCGCCGAATCCGTGCAAGAACTCGCCAGTCGGTTGATCGGGTTCGAAAAGCAGATGGGCGCCTTTGCCGTCGCTCAGATGCGCGTGGGGCAGATGCTGCGGCACCTCAATGCCCGGGTCCGGCTGCGTGATATGCGCCTGCACCTGGCCGACACTCTCGCCGATCCATGGCGGCCCAGTGAACTCTTCGATCGCTACGGCGCCTTGTGGGGCCCTTTACGTGACGACGCCGAGGCGGCCAGCACCATCCAGCGCAACGAGCGCATCACCGTCGTCATCGGCAACCCTCCCCACCGCGAACAGGCAGAAGGCCAGGGCGGATGGATCGAGAAGGGCTCGCCGGGCCGCGGTGCCCCGCCCCTGGACGACTTCCGGCTGCGTGGTGCGGCAGGCGTATACGAGAACAAGCTGAAGAGCCTGTGCACCTACTTCTGGCGCTGGGCCACACACAAAGTCTTCGACCAGCACGGCGATCACCGTCACGGCGTCGTGTGCTTCGTCAGCACTGGCGGATTCATCCGCGGGGCCGGCTTCCAGGGCATGCGCTCCTATCTGCGGCGCACCTGCACCGAGGGCTGGGTCATCGACCTCACACCCGAGACCAAAAGGCCCCCGCTCAACAGCCGCTTCTTCCCTGGCGTCCAACAGGAGTTGGCCGTCGCCATTTTCGTCCGTCGACAAGGCGAGCGACAAGACGCACTGGCCCCCGTCCACTACACGGCCCTTCACGGCACCCGCCAGAGCAAAGAGGAGCAACTGCACAACCTGCACATTAACGGTCCCGGTTGGCGCACTTCCCGGCCTGTTGAGCCCGTCCCTTTCACACCCGCCTCCCAGAGCGGGTGGGACACCTTCCCCACCCTCACCGAGCTAATGCCCTGGTGCAAGCCGGGCATCAAACCCAACCGAAACTGGGTCATCAGCCCCTCCAAAGCCGTCCTGCGCCGACGCTGGAACCGCCTTGTCCAAGAACGCGATCCCGCCACGAAACAGGAACTGTTCAAAGAGACCCACGACCGCACCCTGGACAAGGAAGCCCTCCAGATCCCAGGTCATCCCCACCCGTCGACCCTCCTGCGTGTCGAGCAGGGCCCCTGCCCCACTCCGTTGCGCATCGCCCGCAGAGCCCTGGACCGCCAGTGGCTCATACCCGACGGCCGCGTCATCGACCGCTCCCGCCCTGAGTTGTGGCAGGCCGACATCGACGGACAAATTTTCGTAGTCGAACAGCACACCCAGCGCCTACAGACCGGCCCGGCGCTGTTATTCACAGCCCTCGTTCCTGACAATGACTACTTCAAGGGAAACGGCGGCCGCGTCCTGCCGCTCATGCACGCCGACCACACGCCCAACATCACCCCAGGGCTGTTACCCCACCTCGCCAACTCCTACGGCCTCCAGCAAGTCCTCCCCGAGGACTTGCTCGCCTATGTCGCAGCCGTCACCGCCCACCCCGCCTTCACCGAGCGCTACGCGGAGGACCTCAACTCCCTCGGCGTACGTGTCCCCCTGACCGCCGATCGTGGCCTCTGGCACGATGCCATCAGCCTGGGACAGCACGTCTTATGGGCCTCAACGTTCGGCGCACGCTGTATCAAACCCGACGACGGCCGTCCGGCAGGCAAAGCGAACTGGTGGCGGCGCCTACACCCCGAGATCATGTACGCCCAAGAAGTCGCGCCCGACACGCTCCCATCGGCCGTCAGCTATGACAGCGAACGCCAGCACCTTGTCATCGAGGGCGGCATCTTCACCGGTGTCACCCCACGCATGCGCAACTACACCACGGGCGGGCGCAACGTACTCGACAGTTGGTTCGCCTACCGCAGCGACCGCACCGCCGGCAAAATAACCAGTGATCTCGACCGCGAACGCCCCGAGCGCTGGGAACCCGATTGGAGCCGGGAACTCGTCGAAATCCTTGCCGTACTCAGGCATCTCACTGCCTTGGAACCTCATCAGGAGGAACTCCTCAACCGGATCGTCGCCGCCCCCTTGATCGACGTCGCTGAACTCACGCGCCGCCGCATCCTCCCGGTACCCGAGCGCGCCCAGCACGCTCACACCGGTCCCGACCACGCGTTTCTGCCTGGCATGGAGACAGTCGATGCCCAACTGCCAGGGCCCGTCGACCCCCTGTCTCTCCCGAACGACCCCGCGGATACCACGCAGCCCAAGCCGCACTCACCCGTGCACCCCGGGCCACGCGCTCGACGGCGTCGCGGCCCGGCCTGATTGATTGCGCCAGTAGCCAGTACCACACCGCATCCACAACGGCTCCCTCGCCAGAGGCTGCATCGCGTTCTTCGATCGGCCTCAATGCGACACGGGTAGGGACCGGGAATACAACAGCTGTTAACGGAGGCATGTTGGAGATCGCAGCCCTCGTGGTGTCGCTGGTAGCGCTCGCAGTGACCGGGGCCGTCTCGTTTCGACAACTGCGGCTGACCGAGCATGCCAACACGCTGCCCGTACTTGTGGATCTCTTCCGCGAGCATCGAAGCGTGCGGCTGGCACAGGCACGGCAGGTCGTGCACGAACAGCTGTCTGCCTATGACCTGTCAGCCGGACTGGCTGGGCTACCCGAGGATGATCGGCATCTAGTCCGTGAACTAGCCTGGTTCTACGACAATCTCGGGGCTCTGGTCGCCCACGGGGTGGTGGACATCGAACCCGTCTCCGGATACCTCGGTGGGTCGGTGATCTCGGTCTGGGAGAGCTTGCAACCGCTGGTGCAGGCCGAGCGTGCGAAGAGGGCGCAGAACGCCATGCCGGATCCGAACCGCTGGCAGGAGTACTTCGAGAACCTGTACCACCTCGTCCGCGAGACTCCTGCGGACCGAGCTCGCGCAGGAACGCATCTGTGGCGGCTTCCGCAACACTGAGCATCGACGAATGCAACCGGTGATGGCTGGCCAAACGCTCCACTCTGCGCGGGCACATCCAGGGCACATGAGCCCGGGAAACGGCGTTGACCCGTGAGAACTACCGCGAGGAGTTTTCCCAGGTCAACGCACATTCCCCTGCGAAATACCAGGTCAGCGCCCTCCCGCCCCCAATCGCTGCACGAGTGGCAGGACTTCTCGCACCGGCTGTACGAGGCGGGGCACCAGCCGTACTGCCTGGTCTGGCCCTGAGCGGGCGTCTCACTGTTCCTGGTTCTCTCCCTGGCGGGGTCTTCGGGCCCCGCCTTCGTCGTTCCGGGCCCGGAGGAACGATCCGCGCCGTGCGGTCGTCTACAGTACCGTAGACAGTCTACGGAATTGTAGACGGCTGGGGTGCCGTGCGCCCGGAGAGGACTCATGCCGATGACCACACCCGTGGTTCTGTCGTCGCAGCTCGCGGTGAACCCGCTCGACGCGCAGTCGCTGCTGGCCGCTTTCGGCGTGCTGGGGGTCGGCGTGGTGATGTTCGCCGAGACCGGCCTGCTGATCGGCTTCTTCCTGCCGGGTGACTCCCTGCTGTTCACGGCCGGCCTGCTGTGCACCGGCTCCGGGCGGCACGGCGTACACCTGTCGCTGGGGCCGCTGCTGGCCGCCGCGGCGTTCGGCGCGCTGGCCGGCGCCCAGTGCGGCTACCTGATCGGGCGCCGGGCGGGAGGTGCCCTGCTGGCGCGCAGCCGCTCGGCGCGGCTGCGTGAGGGCGCGGAGCGGGCGGAGGAGCTGCTCGGGCGCTACGGGCACGCCAAGGCCATCTTCCTGGCGAGGTTCGTGCCGGTGGTGCGGACCGTGCTCAACCCGCTGGCGGGAGCGCTGGAGGTGCCCCTCCGGGCGTTCACCGTGTGGCAGGTGATCGGCGGTCTGGTGTGGAGCCTCGGCCTGACCCTGGCGGGTTACGCGCTGGGTTCCTCGATCCCGAACGTGGACCGCTATCTGCTCCCGCTGGTCGCGCTGATCGTCGTGGTGTCGCTGATCCCGCTCGCCGCCGAGCTCTACCGCGGCCGCGGGCGTGCGAAGGAGAAGGAGGCCCGCGGATGATCCTGGCGTTCGGCGGGGCGTCGATCGACGGCTCCGCCTACCGGGAGGTGACGGATCTCGCGCGGCACTCGCCGGGCCGGCTGGACACCGCGGTGACGGTGTGGTCGGACTACGGGCTCGCGGTGTTCGCCCTGCTCATGCTGCTCGTCTGGTGGCGGGCCCGGCGGTCCGGGGCGGCCGCGGCGGTGACCGCGCTGGCCGTTCCGCTGGTCGTGGTCCTGGCGTACGGCGTCAACGCCGCGCTGAAGTCGGCCGTGCACGAGGACCGGCCGTGCCGGAGCCTGCCGGTGAGAACCCTGGAGGCGTGTCCGCCGCACGGTGACTGGTCCTTCCCCAGCAATCACGCGGCGATCGCGGCGGCCGCCGCGGTGGCGCTGCTGTTCGTCTCCCGGCGGCCGGGCGCCGTCGCCTGCGTGGCGGCGGTCGCCATGGCGGCCTCCCGGGTCTGGATCGGCGTGCACTACCCGCACGACGTCGTGACCGGGCTGGTGGTCGGCGGGCTCGTCGCGCTCGCCGCGATGCCCCTGGTCCGGCGCCGGTCCGAGGCACTGGCCCGGCTGATGGCCTCGGCGGCTCCGCTGCGTCCCCTGCTGTCGGTCTCGTGAGCCGCGAGGACACCGCCGAACTGGCCGGCAGCGCCGGCCTCGGGGCGTGGGTGGCGTTCGCGGTGCTGACCATGGTCGTCGTCGGCCGGGGCGGTTCACCGCTGTGGCTGGACGACACCTTCCTCACCTGGGCGGTCGGCCACCGCCCCGAGGTGGCCGTGGCGGTGGCACGGGGCGTGACCAACACCGGTACGGGTGTCGTTCCCTACGTCCTCGTGGCCGTGGCCGGCGCCGTGGCGGGACGCACCGCGCGGCAGCGGCTGCTCGCGGCCGCCCTCTGCCTGGGCTGCCTCGGACTGGGGCAGGCGCTGCGGTACGGCGTGATGGAGCTGGTCCACCGGCTCCGCCCGCCGTACGGGGACTGGGCGACACACGCGAGCGGCTGGGCGTTCCCCTCCGGGCACAGCACCACGGCCGCTCTCACCGCCGGAACACTGATCGTCGCGCTGACCCTGCGGGCCCCGCGCGGGGGCACGGCGCTGCGGATCGCCGTCGGCTGCTGGGGCCTGCTCGTGGGACTGACCCGCTGCTTTCTCGGCGTGCACTGGCTCACCGACGTCATGGGCGGCTGGCTGTTCGCCGCCGGCTGGCTGGGGGCGTGCCTGTGCGCGGCCGCCCACCTGCTGCCCGCCTCCTTCCTCACCCGCCCGACCGACCCGGCCGCGAGACCGACGGAGGACCATGCGCCCCAGGATCCTGGTGGTCGAGGACGATCACGCCCTGCGTGACGTCCTGCGCCGCGGCCTGTACGAGGAGGACTTCGACCCGGTCCCGGCCGCCGACGGCGCGACCGCCCTGCGGCTGGCCACCACCGGTATCGCGGCGGCCGTCCTGGACGTCGGCCTGCCCGACGCGGACGGACGGGACGTGTGCCAGGCGATGCGGGCCAACGGCTGCCTCGCGCCCGTGATCTTCCTGACCGCCCGTCACCGGCTCACCGATCGCCTGGCGGGTTTCTCCGCGGGGGGCGACGACTACCTGCCCAAGCCCTTCCACCTCGCCGAACTCGCCGCCCGGCTGAGAGGTCGTTTTCGCCCGTTGTTTCATCCCGTGATGCGGGCTTGGTTTGTTGATGTCGGGTCGCGCCAGGAGATGGTGTTCTCGCCGGTGAGTCG
>NZ_JBEXYS010000016.1:0-28153 GCF_040631045.1 Streptomyces sp. NPDC005706
TCTCAAGGAACGGTCGCTTCCTTTGTACTCACCCTCTCGGGCTTTCCTCCGGGCGCTTCCCTTCGGTCTTGCGTTTCCGACTCTATCAGATCTTTCTCGACCCGATTTCCTCGGTGCTTTCCAGGTTCCCGCTCTCGCGTTTCCCTTTCCGGCGGTTCCGACTCTATCAGATCCTTTCGGCGTCTGACCCCCAGTCAGCGGGGCTTGCCTTCCCGGCCGTTGGGCCGTTCCGACGTCTCAAACCTTAGCGGATCCGCTCGGCGATTCCCAATCGGGCCGTCGAGCCCCTATTCGAATTGAATTCAGGCATGCCGAAATCAATCCCGTAGGGAGATCGTGCTGGTGGAGTGAGGTGCCGCTCGAGGCGGCGGGAGTGTCGTCGAGGAACCGTTACGGCTCTGCGGCAACCCGAAGAACTGTACGGACCTGACAGGGGGGTGTCAAGCAACCCTGTCAAGAACTTTTGTGGGGGCTCAGTCCAGGTCGGTGAGCCGGCCACCGGCGTCCGGCTGGGCGTGCTCCACCCGGCGCAGGAGCCTGGTCAGGACCTCCCCGAGCACCATGCGCTCGGCGGGGCTGAGGTCCTGGAGCAGCTCCTCCTCGAAGACGGTGGCGAGGCGCATCGCCTCCAGCCACTTCTCGCGGCCCTCGGGAGTCAGCTCCACGATCACCCGGACGCGATTGGTCTCGTCACGCTCACGGGTGACCAGGCCCTCCGTCACCATGCGGTCGATCCGGTGGGTCATCGCGGCCGGCGTGAGGCCGAGCCGCTTGGCGAGTTCGCTGGGTCCCAGGCGGTACGGGGCGCCGGAGAGGACGAGGGCCTTGAGGACCTCCCACTCGGCGTTGCTGATGCCGAGGTCGGCGGTCTGGCGGCCGTACGCGACGTTCATACGGCGGTTCAGCCTGGACAGCGCCGACACGATCTTCTCGACCTGGGGGTCGAGGTCCTGGAACTCGCGCTGGTAGGCGGCGATCTGTTCTTCGAGGGTCGGCTCCGTGACGCCGGGCGTGTCGGCCATGGCCGCAGTATGGCACGACGTCCCTTTGCCTTGAAGTCCTTGACTGTGTACTCTTTAGCTTCGAACTTTAGCTTTGAAGTCTTCACTCCTAACTAGTGAGAGAGGTGAACGTGACCAGGGCGATGGGCGCAGCGATGCGCCGGATCCACGTGGGCAACGCACTCAGCGCATTCGGGCTCGGCTTCACGGTCCCCTACCTGTACGTCTATGTGGCGCAGGTACGGGGTCTCGGGGCCATGACGGCGGGTCTCGTGCTCGCCGTCTTCGCCGTGGCCGCGCTGATCGTGCTGCCGTTCGCCGGCCGGGCGATCGTTCGCCGCGGTCCGCTGCCGGTTCTGCTCGCAGCCCTGGTCACCGCCGCGCTGGGTGCGCTGAGCCTGGGGCTCGCGGGCAACGCCGGCGCCGTACTGCTGTCCGCCGCGGCGCTCGGCGCCGGGCAGGCCGTGATGCAGCCGGCCCTGGCGACGATGATCGTGGACTGCTCCACGGCTGAGACCCGGTCTCGGGCGTTCGCGATGCAGTTCTTCCTGCAGAACCTGGGGCTGGGCGTCGGTGGCCTGATAGGCGGCCATCTCGTCGACACCACCCGGGTCTCCTCCTTCACTGTGCTGTTCGCGATCGAGGCGGCGATGTTCCTGCTGCTGGTCGCGGTGATGGCGACGGTGCGGATGCCGCACTCGCCGCGTATCGCCGACGCTCCGTCCGGTGGGGCGAGGGGAAGCTGGAAGCGGCTGCTCGGTAACCGGGCGATGGTCCAGCTGTGTGTCCTGGGCTTCGTGCTGTTCTTCGCCTGCTACGGGCAGTTCGAGTCGGGGCTGAGCGCCTACGGCGTGGAGGCCGCGGGGATATCGACCTCGGCGCTCGGTACGGCGCTGGCCGCGAACACGCTGATGATCGTCGTCGCGCAGTTCGCCGTGCTGAAGTTCGTCGAGCGGCGCCGGCGGTCGCGGGTGATCGCCGGTGTGGGGCTGATCTGGGCCGTGGCCTGGCTCGCGGCGGGGTACGCGGGGCTCGGGCACGGCAGCCAGGTGATGGCCACGGCCGCGTTCGTGTCCACGTACGCGCTGTTCGGTCTGGGTGAGGCGATGCTGTCGCCGACGGTCGCCCCGCTGGTCGCGGATCTGGCACCGGAGGGGATGGCCGGGCAGTACAACTCGGCGTTCGCCCTCGTCAAGCAGTTGGCGCTGGCTGTCGGGCCGGCGGTGGGCGGGCCTCTCGGTGCCTCGCTGCACGCGCCGTACGTCGTGACGTTCCTGCTGTTCTCGCTGGGGATCACGGTGCTGGCGTTGCGGCTGGGGCGTGGGCTGACTGTCGCGCAGGATCAGCCCTGGGCCGCCGCGACGAGTCGAGTGGTAGCCCGGGGTGCGGCTGCGGAGCCGGTTGCCGCGCAGGCGTAGGCACCCGGTGCTCGTGCGGGCCGGGGGCCGGCTTCGCTTCCCCGCGCTCTCGGGGGGCCTCCCCGCTGTCGGCGCCGCTCGAACCGGGGCTCCCATCGCGGCTGTCTGTCGCTGTGTGGGGCCTAGCTCTTCGGGAGCAGGAACTCGCACCAGACGGCCTTGCCTCCGCCCGGGGTTCTTCTCGAGCCCCAGGCGGAGGCGATGGTGGCCACGATGGCGATTCCCCGGCCCGATTCGTCGGCCGGTTCCGCCTGGCGGCGGCGCGGGAGGTGGTCGTCGCCGTCGGTGACCTCGATGATCAGGCGGCGGTCGGTGCGCCGCAGCCGCAGCCGCATCGGGGGTGTGCCGTGCTGGAGGCTGTTGGCGACGAGCTCGCTGGTGGCGAGGACGCCCAGGTCGTGCAGTTCGGCGGGGAAGCGCCAGCTGGTCAGGACACCCGAGGCGAACGCCCTGGCCCGGGGGGCCGCTTCCACGCCGCCGAGGAGTTCCAGGGCCGCGTTGCGGAAGAGGTCGCCCTCGGGGCCCTTGCGGGCGGGGTGCTGGAGGACGAGGACCGCCACGTCGTCGTCGTGGTCGGCGGTGACGCCGGCCGAGCGGACCAGGCGGTCGCAGACGACCTGGGGGGTGCCGGTCGCACCGGACAGGGCGCGTTCCAGGGACGCGATGCCCTCGTCGAGGTCCTCGTTGCGGCGCTCGACCAGGCCGTCGGTGTAGAGAACCGCCGTGGAGCCGGGGCCCAGTGCGATCGAGCCGGAGGCGTGCATCCAGCCGCCGGTGCCGAGCGGCGGGCCGGTGGGCTCGTCGGCGCGCAGCACCGTGCCGCTCTCGTCGCGGACCAGGATCGGCAGATGGCCTGCGGAGGCGTACACCAGGCGGCCCTCGTTGGGGTCGTGGACGGCGTAGACGCAGGTGGCGATCTGGTTGGCGTCGATCTCGGCGGCGAGGCCGTCGAGGAGCTGGAGTACCTCGTGCGGGGGGAGGTCGAGGCGGGCGTAGGCCCGGACGGCCGTGCGGAGCTGGCCCATGACCGCGGCCGCCCGCACGCCTCTGCCCATGACGTCGCCGATCACCAGGGCCGTGCGGCCGCCGCCGAGGGTGATCACGTCGTACCAGTCGCCGCCCACGGCGGCCTCGGTGCCGCCGGGCTGGTAGGTGGCGGCGATGCGCAGGTCGTCGGGTTGTTCGAGTTCCTGCGGGAGGAGAGAGCGCTGCAGGGTGACGGCGGTCTCGCGCTGGCGCCGCTCGCTGGCGCGCAGGCGTTCGGCGGCCTCGGCGTGGTCGGTGACGTCGGTGGCGAAGACGAGTACGCCGGCGTCACGGTCGCCGTCCTCGGCGACCGGGGTGCAGGTGAACGTGTACGAGCGGCCGTCGACGGCCTTGCGGGACTTCAGCGTGCGGGGTCTGCCGCTGCGCAGTACCTGGTCGAGGAGCGGGAGCAGGCCGAGTTCGGCGAGTTCCGGGAGTGCTTCGCGGGCGGGGGCGCCCGGGGGCCGCGGGCCGAAGGCCGAGGTGTAGGCGTCGTTGACGTAGGCGATGCGGTGGTCGGGGCCGTGGACGAGGGCGACGAGGGCCGGGACGCGGTCCAGGACTTCGCGCGCGGGCAGTTCGTCGACGGCGGGTACCGGCAGGGTTCCGTCGGCCGGCTGTCCGGCGCGGGCCATGGGCACGGAGCCTTCCCCCCGGCGGTCCGGGGAGACCGCGGTGTCGGTCCGCGCGGCGGCGCGGCGCTGCGTTCCGGGGAGCCGGGCGCTCCAACGCGTGAAGTTCACAGTGGGGAAAGCCTCGTGGGTGCTGAGGGCGGGCAGGTGCCCGTCCGAGGACGTGGGGCAGTCTGGCAGGTGGCCGTCCGCGGCGATATTCGTCAGACGCCGGGGCGGGCCGTGGAGTTCCCGGGTCCGGTCAGGACGACCCCTTCGGGTCGTCGGAGGGGCTGTGAGGAGGCTTTCCACCGGCCGCGAGTTCGAACTCCGCTCGGGGGTGTTCGAGTGAACCCAGCGAGACGATCTCCCGTTTGAAGAGCCCGGCGAGGGTCCACTCCGCCAGGACCCGGGCCTTGCGGTTGAAGGTGGGCACCCTACTGAGGTGGTAGACGCGGTGCATGAACCAGGCAGGGTAGCCCTTCAGCTTGCGCCCGTAGATCTGGGCGACGCCCTTGTGCAGGCCGAGGGAGGCCACTGAGCCGACGTACTTGTGCGCGTACGTCTCCAGGGGCTCGCCGCGCAGCGCGTGGGCGATGTTGTCGCCGAGGACCCTGGCCTGGCGGACGGCGTGCTGGGCGTTGGGCGCCGTGTTGGTGCCGGGTTCGGCGGTGACGTCGGGGACGGCAGCGGCGTCGCCGGCGGCCCATGCGTGCGGGGTGCCGTCGACGGACAGCTCGGCGGTGCACTTCAGGCGGCCGCGCGCGTCGAGGGGCAGGTCGGTGGCGGCGAGCAGCGGGTGCGGCTTGACGCCGGCCGTCCACACGAGCGTGCGGGTCGGGAAGCGCTGGCCGTCGCTGAGCACGGCGACACGGTCGGCGCAGGAGTCCAGGCGGGTGTTCAGCAGGACCTGGATGTTGCGGCGGCGCAGCTGGGTGACGGTGTAGCGGCCCATCTCCTCGCCCACCTCCGGCAGGATGCGGTCGGAGGCCTCGACGAGGATCCACTTCATGTCCTCGGGGCGGACGTTGTGGTAGTACCGCGCGGTGTAGCGGGCCATGTCCTGGAGTTCGCCGAGCGCCTCGACCCCGGCGTAGCCGCCGCCGACGACGACGAAGGTGAGGGCCGCGTCGCGGACCGCCGGGTCGCGGGTGGAGGAGGCGATGTCCATCTGCTCGATGACGTGGTTGCGCAGCCCGATGGCCTCTTCGACGGTCCGGAAGCCGATGCCGTACTCGGCGAGGCCGGGGATGGGCAGGGTGCGGGCCACCGAGCCTGGGGCGAGGACGAGTTCGTCGTAGCCGATGAGTTCGGCGGTCCTGCCCTCCTCGGCGGTGGCGAGGGTGGCGACGGCGGCGGTGCGCACCGCGTGGTCGATGGAGGTGACCTCGCCGACGACGATGTGGCACTGGTCCAGGACGCGGCGCAGCGGTACGACGACATGGCGGGGTGAGATGGAGCCCGCGGCCGCCTCGGGGAGGAACGGCTGGTACGTCATGTAGGGGTCGGGAGTGACGACGGTGATGTCGGCCTCCCCCCGCCTGAGCTCCTGCTTCAGCCTCCGCTGCAGGCGCAGGGCCGTGTACATCCCGACGTAGCCGCCGCCGACAACCAGAATGCGCGCACGTTCCTTCACCATCCCATGACGCACCCGGCGCTCTTGTTTGTCCACAGCCCCGGCAATTTGTGTGACCGGCGAGCGGATGTGCGCGCGTCGGCGCGCGCTGCCGGCAGGGGGAGAAAGCGGGCAGGTCAGCAGGGGCGGGCTAGAGGGGGCGAAGGTTCGTTATCGGGGCGTAACTGACCCGTACTCCGATCGAGGGGCGCACTGTGCGGAACCTGCCCCTTCTGAATTGACTGTCTCTCAACTATGTTCGTGTGTCGACGGGGTGTAGGGGATGTGGTCGACGGGTCCGTGAAAGCGGTCCCGCTCGGGACCGATGCCAGGTCCGCGCACTCCGGATTCAGTGGCGGGGAGTCTCCGGGGGGAGACGTCATTTACCGGGGGAAACACATGCATGTTCAGGGCACTCATTGGTCGTCGGCAGCCACCCTCACCTCGGGCGGCGCGGCGGTGAGCGCGGCGGCGGACAACGGGCGCGCGGACTCGGCGCGTACGACGCCGCTGCGGGTGGACGCACAGCGCAATCTGGAGCACGTGCTGCGTGCGGCGCGTGAGGTGTTCGGCGAGCTGGGGTACGGCGCGCCGATGGAGGACGTGGCACGGCGGGCGCGGGTCGGGGTCGGCACGGTGTACCGGCGCTTCCCGAGCAAGGACGTGCTGGTCCGGCGGATAGCCGAGGAGGAGACCGCGCGGCTCACCGAGCAGGCGCGGACCGCGCTCGGGCAGGAGGACGAGCCGTGGTCGGCGCTGTCCCGCTTCCTGCGGACGTCCGTGGCGTCGGGGGCGGGGCGGCTGCTGCCGCCGCAGGTGCTGCGGGTCGGCTCCGGCGGTCCGGGCGAGTCGGGCGGCCCTGTCGGACTGGTGGGCAGGGCCGGTGCGAGCGGTCCGGTGGGTTCGGGCGGCTCGGGCGATGAGCCCCGGGTGCCGCAGCAGCGGGTGCAGCCGGGCGCCGGTGAGCTGCGGCTGGTGCCGGAGGACGGGTCCCCGGCCGTGGCCGACGACGCCGGGGTCGGCGCGCTGCTCGAGGTCGTCGGGCAGTTGGTGGCGCGGGCCCGGGAAGCGGGGGAGCTGCGGACGGACGTGTCCGTGGCCGACGTGCTGCTCGTGATCGCCACGGCGGCGCCCTCGCTGCCGGACGCGGCGCAGCAGGCCGCGGCTTCGGCGCGGTTGCTGGACATCCTGCTGGAGGGGCTCCGGTCCCGGCCGGCGTAGCGGCGGCGGCAGCCCGCCGCCCCGGCTCCGCTACGGCGGGGTCTTCACACACCCGCACCACCCGTGCGCCATGGCGGCCGGGCGGTGCGGGTGGCCCGCGCGGTGTGCGCGGTCACGGCCGGTCCGGCGCCAACTGGGCGCTGCCCGGCCGAATTTCTCGTTCGGGTGACGCCTGGTACTGCGGAGATCGGTGCTGTGGCACCCTGAGCCGGTGACGGGTTGGGCTTTGCCGGTTTCGGGGGCTTTGCGCGATGGGCGTTGACGGGTGGGACGAGTCGCGTGATGACGGTGCCGCCGAGGCCGGTGGGCTGACCTCGCCGCAGGTGCCGAAGCAGGGCGGCCCGGCCGGGGCGCCCGCCGAGGCGGGCGTGCCCGCCCAGCGGGACGGCAGGGCACCCTCGCCGCGCCGGACGCCGCCCGCGGACGGCGAGCTGATCCACCGGATGCGCGCGGGCGACGACCTGGCCTACGAGGAGCTGTACCGGCGGCACGCGGACGCCGTGCGGCGCTACGCCCGTACCTGCTGCCGTGACGCGCACACCGCGGACGACCTCACCGCCGAGGTCTTCGCCGGGATGCTGCAGGCGGTACGGGGCGGCGCGGGGCCCGAGTACGCCGTGCGCGCCTATCTGCTGACCTCGGTGCGGCGCGTGGCCGCGCACTGGGCCAGGTCCGCACGGCGTGAGCAACTCGTGGACGACTTCGCCCTGTTCGCCCAGCAGGCCGCGCGGCCCGTCGAGGGGGCCGGTGACGACGCGGTGGACGTGGGCGCCGATGTGCGGGCGCTGCACGAGGCCGAGCGGTCCATGGCGCTGCGTGCGTTCCGCTCGCTGCCCGAGCGCTGGCAGGCGGTGCTGTGGCACACCGAGGTGGAGGACGAGTCGCCCAGTGAGGTGGCCGTGCTGTTCGGGCTGGACGCCAACGGCACCCGGGTGCTGGCGAGCCGGGCCCGGGAGGGGCTGAAGCAGGCCTATCTGCAGGCCCATGTCAGCGCGGCGCTGACCGGTGACGGGGGGTGCGCCCGTTACGCCGACCAGCTCGGCACCTATGCCCGGCGCAAGCTGCGGCTGCGCGCCGAGCGGGGGCTGCGCAAGCACCTGGAGGAGTGCGCCAGGTGCCGGCTTGCGGCCGCGCAGATCGAGGAGGTCGCGGGCGGTATCCCGGCGGTGGTGCCGGTCGCGGTCATCGGCTGGTTCGGGGCCGCCGGGTACGGGAAGGTCCTCGGGATCATCGCCGGGGGCGCCGGAGCGGGCGCCGTGGGGGCCGCCGCGGCCGGCGGGTCCTCCGCGGGTTCGGGTGCGGGCGGGGCGGCGGCCGTCGAGGGGCTCGGGGCGCCGGTGAAGGCCGGGATCGCGGCCGGTGTGGTCGCGGTGGCCGCGGCCGCGGTGGCGCTGGCCCTGGTGAACGACGGCCGTCCGGCGAAGGAGGTGGCCGGGCCGTCGCCGTCCGCCCCCGTCGTGCGGACACCGTGGCCGTCGGTCTCACCGTCGGCGCCCGCTTCGGCGCCCGCTTCGCCGACCACCACTGGGAAGCCGCCCGTCGCGCCGCCGGTGGTGCCGGTCTCCCGGACGAGCCCGGCGCCGGCCTCTTCGGCTCCCGCTCCCGCGCCGGAGCCGACGGGTGCTCCGCGGCCCACCTCGGCGCCGAGTCCCGTTCCGAGTCCGACGGCCACTCCCGGTCCGGCTCCCGCTCCCCCGCCGGCTCCCGTCGTCTACGAGTGGAGCGGCCTGCGTTACGACGTCAACGGTGACGGGGCCGCGCCGGAGATGCGGCTGTGGGGGAGCAGCTGGGTGTGGCAGCGGTACGGGATGTATGTCGGCGGGAAGCGGTACGCGCGTGGGGTCAGCGTGCACGGGGGGTCGTCGGTGATCGTCGACCTCAATCGCCGGTGCACCGCGTATGACGCGCGCGTCGGCGTCGACGACATGACGCTCGGGCTCGGCAAGGTCGTGTTCTCCGTGTACGCCGACGGTCTTCCGGTGTGGCGGTCCGGGGTGGTCGGAGGGCGGGACGCGGCCGTGCCCGTGCATGTCGATCTCACCGGGCGGGAGACCGTACGGCTGGCGGTGTCGCCGGAGGGTGGGGTGCTCGGGCGGGCCGCGCTTGCCGACTGGGCGGAGGCGCGGTTCAGCTGTTGATCGTGTCGGTGCGGGGGGGGCGGCGGGGTTCTGCCGGGCCGGTGTTGTTGGTTCTTGGTCTGTGCTTGGGGGGCTCGCTGAGCCGGTGTTTGGTGGGGGCCCTGAGACGCCGGTGCCCGGGGGTGGCCTGCTGAGCCGGTGTCCGCTCGGCGCCCTGAGACGCCGGTACCCGGGGGTTGGGTCGCGCACCCGCGCTGGCGGGGTGCCGCTGCGCCCACCCGTGCCGCCCCTGGCGGCACGCATGCCCGCAGCTACGTGGGCTCGGGTGCCCGTCAGCCGATGCTGGGCGGGCCCGGTAACCGTGACGGAGTGGCACTGGTCGGGCGTGGTTGCGCGAGCGCCTCGGCCGCTGCCGGGCCGGCGCCCGGTGCAGTCGTCAGGCGCCGGAGGCGAGGGCGTTCTTGCGGGGTTGGATGCCGGAGGGGACCGCTCGGGCGCGGGCCGGGGTGCCGGTCCAGCAGGTGCCGCGGCGGGCCAGCAGGCGGCGGAGCCAGAGTTCGAGGGCGGTCAGGTCGGCCAGGCCGTCCAGGGGGAGGGGCTCGCCCGTCGCGGCTGCGCGGACGGCCTTGCGGATCACCCGGGCTTCCACCAGGCCCGCGTCCGCCAGCAGGGGTGTCGCGAAGAGGTCCATCAGGTCGTCGGCGGCGAGGCGCAGGCCGGCGCGGGTGGCCGCCGCCGAGGAGGCGTGGGACGGGGCGCCCCAGCCGGGCGGGAGGTCGGTGACTCCGGCGCCCTCCAGGACGCGGCGCAGGACGGCGGCGCGGGCGCCGGGCTGGACGCGCAGGGCCTCGGGGAGGGCGCGGCAGGCGCGGACGACCTGGTTGTCGAGGAAGGGCGCGTGCAGCCGCTGGGAGCGGACCTCGGCGGCCTGTTCCAGGACGCGCAGGTCGGCGGCGTGGCGGGCGAGGGCGGCACGCGCGCGGTAGTCGCCGGGGCGCTGGCCGGAGCCGAGTGCGGACCGGTCCGCCTCCCCTTGCAGCAGAACCGATACTTCAGCCAGTGCCTCCCCGGTCAGCCAGCGGGCCGCCGGGCCGGGTCTCGCCCAGGTGAGTCCGGCGAGGGAGGCGCCGACCGCGCCCTTGGGCTCGTCGAAGCGGTGGCGCATCAGCCGCTCGGCGAGCAGTTCCAGGCCCGTCCGGTACGGGGTACGGGCCAGCCGGCGGGCGGCGCTGTACACACGCGCGGGGACCATCACCGAGCCGTCGGCCCGGGCGAGCGCGGCGACCGGCCGGACCAGGTGACGCCGTCTGCGGTCCAGGAGGAGGTCCGCGAGGCGGGCGGGGTGGGCGTCCAGGACCTGGCGGGCGCCGTGTCCGGTGAAGTGGTCGGCGCTGCCGGCGGCGAGGCGGGCGCGGTGGCGGGCGGCCGTCACCAGCGAGGGGCCCGGCTCGTCGGTGAGGGGGCCGTCGAGATCGGCGTACGGCAGGCTCTCCTCGCCGCCGGTGACCACCACGTGGTGCAGGCGCGGGTTGGCCGCGAGAGCGCCCGCGCGCTCGACCTCGGCCTCGCGGCCGCGCACGGCCAGGTCGTTGAAGGTGACGGCGAGCAGCCGCTCCCCGGCGCCCGTGCCGTGGCCGAGCAGCGTGCCGGGCCTGCCGGGCAGCCCGGCGGCCAGCAGGGCGAGGGTGCCGGAGGCCGGCCCGCCGGAGAGGTCGCCGCCGATGCCGGGCACGGGCATCCCGCGCGCGGCCCGCCGTTCGGCCGGTCCCATGCCGGGCACCGGCCCGGGGTCGAGGTCGGGCACGTGCCGGGGTGCCGACAGACGCGCGCGCACCGCCTCGACGAGGGCGTCCCGTACGGCGTCCACCGCGAGGTCCGGGTCGGCGGGGGGCGCGGCGACCGCGAGGGAGGCGACCGGCTCGTAGCCGGCGATCTCGCGTGCTCCGGCGCGCAGGACGAGCGCGTGCCCCGGTGGGACGCGCCGCACGCCCTCGTACGGGGTGGTGTCGCGCAGCGCGGCCGGTACGTCGGGGGCGGCGAGCAGGGCCGCCAGGTGGCCGAAGTCGAGGTTGGCCTCGATGAGGTCGGCGAGCGGCAGCGCGGCGGTGGCGTAGGCCGTGCCGCCGGCCCAGGGGGTGTGGAAGACCGGGCGGGCGCCGGCGAGGTCGCCGCAGACGGTGATGCGGCGGCCCACCTGGACGACGGCCGTGTAGCTGCCCGGCCAGGCGGTCAGATGGCGCACCGCGCCCCCGCGCGCGGTGAACAGGCCGCGCCGCAGTTCCTCGTCGCCGGCGCCGCAGGTGCCGAAGACGGCGATGCGGTTCTGCGCGTCGGCGTGCACCACGCGCACCTCGTCGGGACGCCAGTCGCCGACCGCCCACAGCGGGTCGGGGTCGCCCCACAGGAGGTGGGAGCCGACCGGACGCAGCGTCTCGCCGTCGTATCCGGTGGCGCCCGCGGAGCCGATCTGGGCGACACCAGTGGCGGTGCTGCTCCAACCCACCAACCACCGCATCGACGCCTCCACACAGCGTGGACAACCAGTGCACCGTACGAACCGGGACCCATGCTGCCATGAAGAACGCGCCACGGAGGCGAGGTGACGCCGCCTTCGATCGAGGGAAACCGGTGCCGGAGGCCGCAGGGAGCGGCAGAGTATCGGTTGCGGGCCGGTGGGTGAACACCCGGGCGGCCAGGAGTGGATGGCAGAAGTGGGCACGGTAGGTGCGACGCGAATGCGCCCCCTGTATGCGCCCCGAAAACGCCCTTCACGCCCTCAAGTCCCGTGGTGGGGGCGGTAATCGCTCGTCCGCAGCGGGGACTATTTTCAGCCAAATCGGGGACAGGCGCACGGGTTTGAGCACGCTCCGTACAGGCCTGCGCAAGGCCCTCCGGCACGGGCACGCGCACGGTCCGGGAGGCGGTCTTCGCCTCCCGGACCGGTCCGCCACCCGCGGGGATGAAGGCGGCGGTGTCCCCCAGCCCACTGGATCCAGTACAGCGGGCCGACCCACGCGACAGCCATGGAACCGCTCCCCGGATGGCCGGAGAAGAGCGCACGGACGGGCGCACGGCCACACGTGCGGGGGCACGCCGCGAGTCCCCGTGCACGGTGCGTACAGGGCCGTACTCCCGTACGGACCACAATCCCGCCATCCGGAACAATGCCCCTTAACGCTTGGGATGCGGCGAACTACGCTGGGTTTACGAATGCCGCACGGTTATGCCAGCGCGGCAGCCGTCTGTGTCGAGGGGTGACGCATGTCCAGGGAGCAACGCGGGCCGAACGACAAACTCGGCACCGTTCTCGCCCTCGCGGGAATCAGCAACGCGGGACTCGCGCGACGCGTCAACGACCTTGGCGCCCAACGCGGGTTGACGCTTCGCTACGACAAGACCTCGGTGGCGCGCTGGGTCTCGAAGGGGATGGTGCCGCAGGGCGCGGCGCCGCACCTCATCGCGGCCGCCATCGGCCAGAAGCTCGGCCGCCCGGTGCCGCTCCACGAGATAGGCCTGGCGGACGCGGATCCCGCACCCGAAGTGGGTCTCGCCTTCCCCCGGGACGTGGGGCAGGCGGTGAAGTCGGCCACCGAGCTGTACCGGCTCGACCTGGCCGGACGACGGGCCGGCTCCGGCGGCATCTGGCAGTCCCTCGCGGGATCGTTCGCGGTGACCGCGTACGCGACGCCCGCGTCGCGGTGGCTGATAACCCCCGCCGACAGTTCGGTCGCGCGGGAGGCGAACTCCGCAGAGGGCTCCGGCGCACCGATCAAAGTCGGCCACAGCGATGTGCAGAAGCTGCGGGAGGCCGCCGAGGACGCCAGGCGCTGGGACTCCAAGTACGGAGGCGGCGACTGGCGTTCGTCCATGGTGCCGGAGTGCCTGCGGGTGGAGGCGGCGCCGCTGCTGCTCGGCTCGTACTCGGACGAAGTGGGCCGTGCCCTGTTCGGAGCCTCCGCCGAACTGACCCGGCTGGCCGGCTGGATGGCCTTCGACACCGGGCAGCAGGAGGCGGCCCAGCGGTACTACATCCAGGCGCTGCGGCTCGCCCGCGCGGCGGCGGACGTCCCGCTCGGGGGGTATGTGCTGGCGTCCATGTCGCTGCAGGCGACGTACCGGGGTTTCGGCGACGAGGGCGTCGACCTGGCGCAGGCGGCCCTGGAGCGCAACAGGGGACTGGCGACCGCCCGCACCATGAGTTTCTTCCGGCTGGTGGAGGCGCGGGCACACGCGCGTGCGGGGGACGCGCCGGCCGCCGGCGCGGCGCTGAAGGCGGCGGAGAGCTGGCTCGAGCGATCCAGGGACGGTGACAACGACCCTTCTTGGCTTGGTTTCTATGGTTATGACCGGTTTGCCGCCGACGCGGCGGAGTGCTACCGCGATCTGAAGGCGCCGCGCCAGGTGCGGCGGTTCACCGAGCAGGCGTTGTCGAAGCCGACGGAGGAGTTCGTGCGGTCGCACGGGCTGCGCCTCGTGGTGTCGGCCGTCGCCGAGCTGGAGTCGGGCAATCTGGACGCCGCCTGCGAGCAGGGGGTGCGGGCCGTCGAGGTGGCCGGGCGGATCTCCTCCGCGCGCACCACCGAGTACGTGAAGGACCTGCTGCACCGGCTGGAGCCGTACGGGGACGAGCCGCGGGTGGTGGAGCTGCGGGAGCGGGCCCGGCCGCTGCTGGTGGCTCCCGCATAGGACCCCCGGTCCGGGTTTGAAGGCATTGTCAGTGGCGCAGTGCACTATCGGAGCCGGGAGGTGGTGCGGGTGCGTGAGGGTGCGTACGACTGCGACGTGCTGGTGATCGGAGGCGGGATCGTCGGCCTGTCGACGGCCTACGCGATCACGCGTGCGGCGCCGGGTACGCGGGTGACCGTGCTGGAGAAGGAGCCGGGGCCCGCCCGGCACCAGACGGGGCGCAACAGCGGGGTCATCCACAGCGGCGTCTACTACCGGCCGGGCTCGCTCAAGGCCCGGTTCGCCGTGCGCGGCGCGGCCGAGATGGTGAAGTTCTGCGCCGAGTACGGCATCGCGCACGCCGTCACCGGGAAGCTGATCGTCGCCACCGAGCGGGACGAGCTCCCCCGGCTGCACGCGCTCGTGCAGCGCGGCCGGGAGAACGGCATACAGGTGCGCGAGCTGGGCGCCGCGCAGATCGGTGAGTACGAGCCGGAGGTGCGCGGGCTGGCCGCGATCCACGTCGGCACGACGGGGGTGTGCGACTTCGTGGGCGTGGCCCGGCAGCTCGCGCGGGCCTCGGGGGCGGAGATCCGGTACGGCGCGCGGGTGGTCCGGGTGGACCGGCGCCCGGAGCGGGGCGTGGCCGTGCTGACCGCGGCCGGGGACGTCGTCCGGGGCCGGGTGCTGGTGAACTGCGCCGGGCTGCACTGCGACGAGGTGGCCCGGCTGACCGGGGACGAGCCCGGGGTACGGATCGTGCCGTTCCGCGGCGAGTACTACGAGTTGGCGCGGCCGGAGCTGGTGCGCGGGCTGGTGTATCCGGTGCCGGATCCGGCGTTCCCGTTCCTCGGGGTGCATCTGACCCGGGGGATCGACGGCGGCGTGCACGTCGGGCCGAACGCGGTCCCGGCCCTGGCCCGCGAGGGATACGGGTGGGGTGTCGTACGGCCCGGGGAACTGGCCGGGACGGTGGCGTGGCCCGGCTCGTGGGTGATGGCCCGGCGGCACTGGCGGTACGGCGCCGGGGAGCTGCGGCGGTCGGTGTCCAAGGGGGCGTTCCTGACGGCGGTGCGCAGGCTGCTGCCGGCCGTGGAGGAGGCGGACCTGGTGCGCGCCCCCGCCGGGGTGCGGGCGCAGGCGGTGCTGCGGGACGGGACGCTGGTGGACGACTTCCTGATCCGGGAGGGGAGCCGGGCGGTGCACGTGCTCAACGCCCCGTCCCCCGCGGCGACCGCTTCGCTGCCGATCGGCCGGGAGATCGGACGCCGGGCGCTGGACATGCTCGGTGCGCTGTGACACCCGCGCGCTGTGACGTCGGCCTCCGCTTCGGGTGCCGTCCCGGGAAATCGCGCCACCGCCGTAAAATCGGTGTCACTGTGTCTGACTCGCTGAACCTCCCCGAAGCATCCCGGCCCGCGACCGCCGCCGCGCCGCGGCCCTCGCACGTCCCCGGTGTGTCCGTGCGGCACAGCCGGGCCAAGGGGGAGCCGCGGTTCCCCGACGGGCCCAGGGCCGACCCGGCCGGATCGCACTTCGAGCGGCGGATCCGGAGTTTCCAGCCGCGGCGCAGCCGGGTCACGGCGGGGCAGGCCGACGCGCTGCAGCGGCTGTGGCCCAAGTGGGGCCTGGACATCGACGGGCAGCGCGTCATCGACCTCGGCGAGCTGTTCGGCGGCACCGGTCCCGTCGTGCTGGAGATCGGGTTCGGGATGGGTGAGGCCACCGCGCGGATGGCGGCCGGGGACCCCGGCACCAACATCCTCGCGGTCGACGTGCACACCCCGGGCCAGGGCAACCTGCTCAATCTCGCCGACCAGAGCGGGCTGTCCAACGTCCGGGTGGCCAACGGCGACGCCATCATCCTGCTCCGGGAGATGCTCGCGCCCGACTCGCTCGACGGGCTGCGCGTGTACTTCCCCGACCCGTGGCCCAAGAAGCGGCACCACAAGCGCCGGCTGATCCAGCCCGAGTTCCTGACGCTGGCCGCGAGCCGACTGAGGCCGGGTGCGGTCGTGCACTGCGCGACCGACTGGGAGCCGTACGCCGAGCAGATGCTCGAGGTGCTCACCGCGCACCCGGACTTCGAGAACACCCGGGCGGACGGCGGTTTCGCGCCGCGTCCGCGGTTCCGGCCGCTGACCCGTTTCGAGGGACAGGGGCTGGAGAAGGGACACGTGGTGAACGATCTGCTCTTCCGCCGCGTACCGCACCGGGATCGCTAGGCCTGTCCTTCCGACCAGCACCAGCACCAGCACCAGCACCAGCACCAGCCCGTTCCCCGGTCACCGTTAGGGTCGATGCCGTGGCCATCAGTCCTCCGTACCCGAGCTACTCCCCCGGCCCCGGAAGCGGAACGCACCCGCACTGGTGGCAGCGCCGGTGGGTGCGCTACGGGGCGCTGATCACGCTGCTGGCGCTGTCCGGCCTGGTCATCCTGGCGCTGGTGCGCCGGCAGACCGGCACCACGGGCTTCCTGGTCGGTCTCGGGCTCGCCGTGCTGCCCGTGCCCTGGCTCCTCGCCGCCTTCCGCTGGCTGGACCGGGTCGAGCCCGGCCCCTGGCGGAACCTGGTCTTCGCGTTCGCCTGGGGCGCCTGCGCGGCGGCGCTGATAGCGATCGTCGCCAACAGTTTCGCGACGAAGTGGATAGCCACCTCGACCGCCGATCCCGCCGGCGCCGACACCCTGGGCGCCACTCTGATAGCGCCCGTCGTGGAGGAGTCGGCGAAGGCAGCGGCCGTGCTGCTGGTCTTCCTCTTCCGCAGACGGGACTTCACCGGGATCGTCGACGGCGTGGTGATAGCCGGGGTCACCGCCACCGGCTTCGCGTTCACCGAGAACATCCTCTACCTGGGCACGGCCTTCGGGACCGACCAGCTCAGCGGCGGCCACGGCATCGCCTCCGTCACCGCCGCCACCTTCTTCGTGCGCGTCGTGATGTCCCCGTTCGCGCACCCCCTGTTCACCGTGCTCACCGGCATCGGCTTCGGCGTCGCGGCGCTCTCGACCGAACGGCAGCCCGCCCGGCGCGTGCTGGTCCCGCTCGGCGGACTGCTGCTGGCGATGAGCATGCACGCCCTGTGGAACGGCTCCGCCACGTTCGGCCAGTTCGGGTTCCTCGCCGTCTACGCCGCCTTCATGGTGCCCGCGTTCGGGCTGCTGACCTGGCTGGCGGTCTGGACCCGGCAGCGGGAGCTGCGGACCGTGCGGGAGGAACTGCCTGCGTATGTGTTCGCGGGATGGCTCGGGCCGGCCGAGCCGTTCGTCCTCGGGTCGATGCGGGCGCGCCGCGCCGCCCGGGACCACGCCCGCCGCCACTTGGGCGGGCGGCCCGCCGCGCGGGCGGTCGCGCAGTACGAGGCGTACGCCACCTCGCTGGCCTTCCTGCGGCACCGGGGGCGGCGGGGACGGGCCGGCGCCGACTCCGCCGCGCGGGAGCGGGAGCTGCTCGCCGAGCTGTGGCGGCGCCGGGAGGTGGCCCGGCCGGCGCTGGAGCACGCGGCCAGGACCGTGGCCCCGGTGCCGGCGGCCTCGGCGTACTGGGCGCGGTACGGGTGTCCGGCCGTGCCCGCCGGGCATCCGGGGGCGTATGGGCAGGGGCACCCGGCGGTGCCGTACGGATATCCGCCGGCGCCGTACGGCAACCAGGCGGTCCCGTACGGGAACCAGACCGCGCCGTACGGAAACCAGACGGTCCCGTACGGCAACCAGGCGGTCCCGTACGGCAACCAGGCGGTCCCGTACGGGAACCCGCCCGTGCCGCCGGCCCGGTACCCCGGATACCACCCGTACCGGCCCTAGCCGGGCACAGGTCCCCGGCCGGGGGTCAGGCGGAGGCCTGGTTCAGGCGGTCCACCTCGTCCTGGGTGAGCCGCAGCTCCGCCACGCCCAGCAGCGCCGGGAGCTGTTCCACCGTGCGGGCCGAGGCGATGGGGGCCGTGACCGTCGGCTGGGCGGCCAGCCAGGCGAGGGCGACCGTGGCGACGGGGGCGTCGTGGGCGCCGGCGATCTCGTCCAGGGCCGTGAGCACCCGCTGACCGCGCTCGGAGTCCAGATGCTTGGCGGCCGAGCCGGCGCGGGCGCTGTCGACCGTCGTGCCGGGGCGGTACTTACCGGTCAGGAAGCCGGAGGCGAGGGCGAAGTACGGGACCGCCGCGAGGCCCTCACGGGCGGCGAGGTCCTGCAGCGGACCCTCGTAGGTGTCGCGGGAGACCAGGTTGTAGTGGGGCTGGAGGGCCACGTACCGGGCCAGGCCCTCGCGGTCGGAGAAGTCGAGGGAGGCCCGCAGCCGCTCGGGGCTGATGTTGGAGGCGGCGATCTGCCGGACCTTGCCCGCCTTCACCAGCTCGTCCAGGGCGCCGACGATCTCCTCCACCGGCACTTCGGGCTTGTCGAAGTGCGTGTAGTAGAGGTCGATGTAGTCGGTGTCCAGGCGGCGCAGCGAGGCGTCGGCGGCGGCCTTGATGTTGGCCGCGGTGAGGCCCTGGTACTCCGGGTGCTGGCTGACCTTGGTAGCGACGACGACGTCGGAGCGGTTGCCGCGGGCCTTGAGCCACTTGCCGATGATCGTCTCCGACTCGCCGCCCTCGTTGCCCTCGATCCACGCCGAGTAGGAGTCGGCGGTGTCGACGAAGTTGCCGCCGGCCGCCGTGTAGGCGTCGAGGACGGCGAAGGAGGTCTTCTCGTCGGCGGTCCAGCCGAAGACGTTGCCGCCGAGGGCGAGCGGGAAGACCTCGAGGTCGGAGGAGCCGAGTTTGCGCAGAGAAGCAGTCATGTCCGGTTACAACGATCACCCCGGTACCGCCCATTCCGGGACCGTGCGAACGGTGTGTGAACACGGCCGCAGCCCTGACGCCGGGGGCGTCAGGGCTGCTGGATCGAGATGCCGGATGCCGGGCTCAGGAGGCCCGGGCCGGGCTCAGGGATTGAGGCCCTTGCCGTGCAGCCACGCCATCGGGTCGATGCCGGTGGCAGCGCCGCCGGGGTGGACCTCCAGGTGCAGGTGCGGGCCGGTGACGTTGCCGGTGGCGCCGACACGTCCGATGACGTCGCCGGTGCTGACCTTCTGGCCGGCGGAGACGCTGATCGAGGACTGGTGGCAGAACCAGAGCTCGGTGCCGTCGTCGAGGGTGAGGACGGTGCGGTAGCCGTAGGCGCCGGCCCAGCCCGCCTCGGTGACGGTGCCGCTGTGGATGGCCTTGATCAGCGTGCCGGTGGGCGCGGCGAAGTCGAGGCCGGTGTGGTAGCCGGAGGACCACATCGAACCGGCCTGGCCGAAGGTCGAGGTGATCGTGTACGAGGACGTCGGCAGCGTGTACTGCTTGGCCAGCGCGGCCAGCCGCTCCTCCTCGGCCTTCTTCTTGGCGGCGGCCTCGGCCTCCTTCTTGGCCTCGGCGGCCTTGGCCTCGGCCTCGGCCTTGGCCTCCTTCTGCGCCTCGGCGGCCGCGTCGGCGGCCTTCTGCCCGGCGGCGGCGGCCGCTGCCGCGGTGGCCGTGGAGTCGGCCTTGCTCTGCTGCTGCTCGGCCTGCGCCATGATCCTGTTGCGCAGGGTCTCCCCCGCGTCGGATGCGTCCTGCTCACTGTCGGCGGCGGTGGTGCCGACCGAGCTGAGCGAGGCCGTGGTGGCCTTGGACGCCTCGGAGTGGTCGTCGTCGAACAGGGAGCCGACGGAGGGCAGGTCGGGCATCGAGATGGACACCGGCGGCTTGCCGGTGTGGGCGCTGGCCATGCCGCCCGCGCCGACTGCCGCTATGACGCCGACGCCGAGGACGGTGGAGCTGCGGGCGAGTCCGCCGCGCTGCTTGGCGACGCGGTGCCGGCCGCGTACGGGGCGGACGGACTCCTCGGTGGGGTTCCATTCCTCCCAGGGACCCTCTTCGGCGCTGTAGCCGCCGTAGCCGAATGTTTCGGTGTCACGCTGGCTGGGCACGTATGGGGCTTCGGGGGCAGGCCGGTTGGACGCCACGCGGGCGTACTCCTTTCCTTCCTCCGCCTACCGGGTTAGCTGACGGGTTCGGAGCAGGAAGGTCTCCTACGCGCGTATACGTACCGAGAACCGGATCGGTTCACGGTGGCATCCGCGTGATTCACCCCAAGGTGGTGGTTCCCCGGTTCCCTTGCGGGATTCGGCGCGTGCGCACGGAGCCGCCTCTTGTGACGGCTGGGACGACCGCGCTGCGTTATCGAACGTTAATAGACCCACCTGTGAGATTCCAAGCCGTTCGGCTTGATCATTAACGTTTCCGAGAGTGGACGTACGCCGCACGGCCGTGAAAAACGGGCGAGTTGACCCGCATTCAGGAGTCACGGAGTTTTTGATGGTGACTCAGCAGTGAAGCGGAGGGCTGCCGTCCGATCACTGTTGGTCACATCCGCCCCGGGTCGGCGTACGGCCAGCAGCGCCATGTCGTCCGCCATGCCGCCCCCGGAGTGCCGCCTGACCTCCGCGGCGAGCCGGGTGAGCAGAGTGGGCGGGTCGGGGAAGCGGCGCCCGGCGAGCCGGCGCACCGGATCGTAGAACCGGCCGTGGGCGTCACGGGCCTCGGTGAGGCCGTCGGTGAACAGCAGCAGGGTGGAACCGTCCGGGAAGCGGTACTCGGCCGCGCGGTCGGGCCACCGGCCGAGGTCGCCCATGCCGAGCGGCAGCGCGGGCTCGTCCGCGGTCAGGGCGCGCAGCGTGCCGTCGGCGTGCAGCAGCAGGGGCGGCGGATGGCCGCGGTTGACGACCCGCACCACCCCTTCGCCGTGGGGCAGTTCGGCGAGGACGACGGTGGTGAAGCCCTCCAGCGCGTCGACGCCGCGCCGGGTGCCCTCGCGGGCCAGCGCCCGCTCCAGCCGCCCGGCGACCGCCTCCAGCGTGGCCTCGTGCTCGGCGGCCTCCCGGAACGCCCCGATCACCACGGCGACGGCGGCGACCGCGCCCATCCCCTTGCCGCGCACGTCCCCGACGACCAGCCGTACGCCGTGCGGGCCGTCCTGCACCGCGTACAGGTCGCCGCCGATGAACGCGCCCTCCTGCGCCGCCTCGTACCGGGCCGCGATGTCGAGGCCGGCGATGCGGGGAGCGGGCTCGGGCAGCACGGCCCGCTGGGCAGCCTCGGCGATCTCCCGGACGGAGGCGAGCCGCCGGTCGCCGAGGCGTACGACCCGGTTGATGACGACGGCCAGCAGGGCGACCGTGGCCACGGTGACGATCTGGGTGACGGTGTTGACGTCCAGGCCCGGGCCGAAGTGGGCGTGCACCACATAGGTGGCGGCCAGGGCGGCCAGCCCGGTGAGGAGCGTGGTGCGCAGCGAGGCCAGGGGCGCGGCGACCAGCGGAGCGGCGGTGAAGAAGGGCACGGCGGTGAAGTCGCGCGGGGTGAGCAGGTCGTACAGCAGCCCGCCGGCGATGAGCAGGAGGGAGAGGGCGTGGGGCAGGGTGCGCGCGACGGGGCGGCGGCACCGCTCCGGCGGCAGGGGCGCGGGGCCGGTGCCGGGGCCCGGGTCCGGGTCCGGGTCCGGGTCCGGGTCCGGGTCCGGTGCGGGTCCGCCGGGGAATCTGTCGCCCGCCCTGGCGTACGGGCTCTCCTCCACCTCACCAGGGCGCACTGCTGGTCTCCCGTGTCCTCGACGTACGACCAGCGTGGCGGGAGCCCGGGAGGCGGGCGACTGCTGTGGCCCGAGCGGATGACCTGCTGTGACGTACGCCACTCGCCTTGTGGGCGCGGCTCCCTCGGTGTCCGGCGGGAGCCGGGCGGGAAACACTCAGGGCCGGAATCCATGTACTGGATTCCGGCCCTGAGTCTTCAGTAGCGGGGACAGGATTTGAACCTGCGACCTCTGGGTTATGAGCCCAGCGAGCTACCGAGCTGCTCCACCCCGCGTCGTTGTGTCTCAAGCATACGCCATCCCTGGGGGTGCTCCGCACACACGTTTCCGCGCGGTGCCGCTCAGGGCAGCAGATGGGCGTTCGGCGCCTTGGCCGGGCCCTCGTACTCGGGGAGCAGGACGACGTCCACGCCGGCGGCCGCCAGCACCCCGGTGCCGTCGGCGCCGGGGACGAAGGTGTCCGGCTCCCGCCAGGCCGTGACCACCCGGCGCACGCCCGCGCGCAGGATCAGCTCGGCACAGGGTGCGGGGCGGGAGGCGCGGCGGGAGCAGGGCTCCAGGCTGCTGTAGACGGTGGCGCCGGGCAGCCGGGGGTCGGCCGGGTCCAGCTTCGCCAGGGCCGCCTCCTCGGCGTGCACCACGGGGTCGCCGCCCTCGCGCGAGTGGCCGCGGGCCAGCTCGGTGCCGTCGGCGGCCACCACGACCGCGCCGACGCTGAACGCCGTGCGGGAGGGCGGGCACAGGGCGGCCAGCTCGCAGGCGGTGGCCAGCCAGCGCCGGTCCGCGGCGGCCGGCGCGGGGCCGGTGCCGGGGGCGGTGGGTTCGTAGCGCATGAGGACGACGTCCTCGATACGGCGGGACTCGGTGAGCCGGAGCCGGCCGCCCTGGTACTCCCCCGGGCCGAACAGGCGCGGGGCGGCCGGGTCACCGACGAAGAGCGGGGCGAGGACGAGCTGGAGTTCGTCGGCGAGACCCTGCTGGAGGAGCTGGGTGTGGACGGTTCCGCCGCCCTCGACCATCAGGCGCCGCACTCCGCGCACGTCGTGCAGGTGTTCCAGCAGGGCGCGCCAGTCGAGCTCGGGACCGAGGGGCACCACGTCGGCGGTCGCGCCGAGGACGCGGGCGGCCCGTCCGGCGCCCCGGTCCGTGGTGTACACGAGCTTCTCGCCGCCGGTGTGCCAGAAGTGCGCGGCCGGGTCGAGGTCGCCGGAGGCGGTGACGGCGATCTTCAGGGGGTACGCCGGCCGCCCCTCGGCCACTCGGGCGGCGCGCCGCCCGGGCGAGTTGACGAGGAGCCGGGGGTTGTCGGCGCGGATGGTGCCGGCGCCGATCAGGATGGCGTCCGCCGAGGCCCTCACCTCGTCGACGCGGTCGAAGTCGGCCGGACCGGAGAGCAGCAGCCGGTCGGGGCCGGTGTCGTCCAGGTAGCCGTCGAGGGAGACGGCGGCGGACAGCAGGACGTACGGGTACGGCATCGGCGCGCTCCCTCGCGAAGACCCCGGCGGAGCCTTGGTTCAAGTTTGAAACAAACTTACACTGGCGACATGACGACCCGCTGGCTCACCCCCGAGGAGCAGCGCGCCTGGCGCGCCTACATCGCCGCCTCCCGGCTGCTGGAGGACGCCATCGACCGGCAGCTCCAGCAGGAGGCCGGCATGCCCCACCTGTTCTACTCCGTGCTGGCCAACCTCTCCGAGGCGCCCGAGCGGCGACTGCGCATGACCGACCTCGCAGAGACCCTGAAGATCACCCGCAGCAGGCTGACCTACGCGGTGACCAGGCTGGAGCGGGACGGGCTGGTGCGCCGGGAGGACTGCCGCTGGGACCGGCGCAGCAGTCTCGCGGTGCTGACGCAGGAGGGGATGGCCGTGCTGGAGCGTACGGCACCCGGGCATGTCGAGACGGTCCGCACCACCTTGTTCGACCGGCTCACGCCCGAGCAGGTGGGGCAGCTGGAGGAGATCTGCGCCGGGGTGGCCCGGGTGCTGGAGGGGGAGGAGACGGGGGCCGCGGCGGAGGACGTGCCGTGGCGGCGGCGATCGTCGCCCTGTTCGGGGCAGCCGCCCGAGCCGCCCCGCTCCTGAGCGCGGCCCGGGTGCGGGGCCGGCCCAGACACGGGCGCCGCGCGGCGCCCCCGCGAAATGCGTTGCTTTAACTTTTAAGCATGCGGTAGGGTCCCGGACCTAGCCACTGCTTCAAATCTGAAGCAGGTGCGGACGGAACCCGGAGGCCCGTATGTCCGACACCCCCGCCGCCACCCCGCGCGCCCGCGTCCGGGTGCCGCTGCACTTCGCCGACGGCTACCGCGTCGACGCCGAACTCGTCACCTTCCACGGCCTCGGCGACGGCCAGGAGCACGTCGCCGTCGTCCTCGGCGAGCCCGGGGCGGTTCCGCTGGTGCGGCTGCACTCCGAGTGCCTGACCGGGGACGTCTTCGGCTCGGCCCGCTGCGACTGCGGGCCGCAGCTCCGCGAGGCGGTCGAACGCATCGCCGAGCGCGGGGGCGTGCTGCTCTATCTCCGCCAGGAGGGGCGCGGCATCGGCCTGTACAACAAGCTCGACGCCTACGCCCTCCAGGACCAGGGCCTCGACACCTACGAGGCCAACGCCGCGCTCGGTCTCCCGGAGGACGCCCGCGACTACACGGCCGCCGCCCAGATGCTGGGCGCGCTCGGCATCGGGGAGCTCGACCTGCTCTCCAACAACCCCGACAAGGCACAGCAGTTGCGCTCGCTCGGCGTCCTCGTCCGGGACCGGGTGCCGACCGGTGTCTTCACCACGGCCCACAACGTCCGTTACCTGCGCGCCAAGGTCCTGCAGACCCAGCACACGCTGCCGCTGGTCGAGTTGGACGCCCTGCCGGAACTGAGCGCGGGCTGAGCGGGGCCCGCACTTCGCCGGGCGGGGCCGCACGGGGCCGGGCTAGTGAACGGAGAGGCCGCCGTCGACGAAGACCGACTGGCCGGTGACGTAGGCGGAGGCGCGGCTCGCCAGGAACACCGCGGCGCCCGCGAAGTCCTCGGCCAGGCCGTTGCGCCCCACCATCGTGCGGGCGGCGAGCGCCGCCACCCGCTCCGGGTCGGACGACAGACGCGCGTTGAGCGGCGTCATCACGAACCCCGGCACCAGGGTGTTGCAGGTGACCCCGTACGGCGACCACGCCTCGGCCTGTGACCGGGCCAGCGACTCCAGCGCGCCCTTGGACACGCCGTAGGCACCGCTCTGCACGAACGCCCGGTGCGCCTGCTGGGAGGTGACGTGGACGATCCGCCCGAAGCCGCGTTCGGCCATGCCGGGTCCGAACCGCTGTCCCAGCAGATAGGGCGCCTCCAGGTTCACCGCCATGGTGGCGTCCCAGACGTCCTCGCCCAGCTCGCCCATCGGGGGCCGCAGATTGATCCCGGCGCAGTTGACGAGGATGTCGGGCTCCCCGAACACCCCGGCCACCTCCTCCGCCGCCGCGCGCACCCCGTCGCGGGTGCCCAGATCGGCGCTCACCCGGGCCGCCCGGCAGCCGTCGGAGGCCAGCTCCTCGACGGTGGCGGCGAGTTCCGCCTCCCCGCGCGCCACCACCACCACGCTCGCCCCGGCCCGCGCCAGGGCACCGGCGACGGCCCGCCCGATGCCGGAACTGCCCCCGGTCACCACGGCGACCAGGCCGTCCAGCGAGAACAGCTCCGACAGATACGCCCGCGAACTCATCCCCGCACCCTAAGGGCTGCCCCCTGGGCGAAGTCCCCGGGACCGCCCCACCCGTCGAGCGACAACCGGGTGGTGCCGCCGAGGTACCCGGAGAGCGCGTGGCGGGTGCCGGGCACGCAGTTCCCGGGCAGCTCGTCGACGCGGGTCCAGCGGACCTCGGTGTGCTTGGCCGGTTCCCGGTTCCCGGGCTCTCCGGTCCACTCGTGGGCGGCGAAGACGACGGTGAGGTAGCCGTCCGGCGCCTCGACACCCCGGGCTCCGTGGATGAGGTGCGCGACCTTCAGCGCCTCGGGCCGCACGGTCGGACCGGTCTCCTCGTACAGCTCGCGCACGGCGGTGGCGGTGACCGGCTCTCCCGGTTCGCTCTTGCCCACCGGGAGGTCCCACAGGCCCCGGCCGAACTTGGCGTTCTCGCCACGCCGGAGGAGGACGACCCGGCCGGCGGGCCGGTCGTGGACGATGACGGCGGCGGCCGGCAGGGTCATGGACGCGAGGGCGGGGGGGGCAGGGCCCCGGGCCGGCCGTCGGTCTGCGGCTGGGTCACGGCATGTCCCTCCGGCGGGCCGCCGGGCACCGGCCCGCGGTCGCGGAGAACCCCGGGAAACGGCTCGCCCCCGGCTCGGTGTGTCGTTGAGCCGGGGGCGTCACTGCGTAGGCCCTGTGGGACTCGAACCCACAACCAATGGATTAAAAGTCCACTGCTCTGCCAATTGAGCTAAGGGCCCAGGCGATGTTGCCTGTCCGAGCATAGCCGGACGCGGCCGCGTCTCCGATCGGGTATTGCCGACCCGGCCGCGTCGGGCGAGGGACGTGACTACTTCTCGACCGGTTCGGCCGGCTCGGGGGCGGGGACGCGGGCCGGCCGCAGGAACCAGTGGCGGGCCGAGGCCAGCCACCAGGTCGCGGCGAAGCTCAGGACGACGAGAACCGCGACCGGGGCGTAGTTGAACGTCTTCCAGGTGACCGGGGAGACCTGGGGGAGCATGAACAGGACCGTGATGACGGCCACCCAGGTGACGGAGACCAGGCCGATCGGGACCGACCAGCGGCCCAGGTGCCACGGCCCCCGTTCGAAGGCGTCACCCTTGCGGACACGGAGGAAGGTCGGGACGACGTAGGCGATGTAGAGCCCGATCACCGCGATCGACGTCACCGCCGCGTAGGCCGTGGAGTTGATGAGGTAGGGCAGGCCCAGGACCAGGGCACCGAGCGCGGCCAGCCAGACCGCCGCCACGGGGGTGCGGGTGCGGGGGCTGACCGTGTGCCAGACCCGCGAGAAGGGCAGCGCCCCGTCACGGGAGAAGGCGTAGATCATGCGGCTGTTGGCGGTCACCGAGGCCATCCCGCAGAAGAGCTGAGCCCCGATCACGACCAGGAGCAGGAGCTTGCCGGCCGTGGCGCCGAGCGCGTCCAGGAGGATCTGGGCGGGGGGCGCGCCGGTCGGGGACGCCAGCTCCTTGTCGTACGACTGGATGGCGAAGGTGAAGCCGAGGAGCAGGACGAAGCCCGCGATCCACGAGGTCCAGATGGAGCGGACGATGCCCTTGGGGCCCGCCGTCGAGGCGTCGTGGGTCTCCTCCGTCATGTGGGCGGAGGCGTCGTAGCCCGTGAAGGTGTACTGGGCCATGAGCAGGCCCAGCAGGACGACGTAGAAGCCGCTGCCCCAGCCCGTCTCGTTGACGAACTTCGTGAACACGAAGGACGCCGTCTGGTGGTGGTCCGGGACGAGGGCCAGCGCGCCGACGATCACCGCCACGCCCAGCACGTGCCACCACACGCTGACGCCGTTCAGGAAGGCGACGATCCGGACGCCGAAGGTGTTCAGCAGGCCGTGCAGGAGCAGGATCGCCGCGAAGAGCAGGACGGTGCGGCCCGGGGTCACCTCGAAGCCGAACTGGAGGTTCAGCCAGGCGCCGAGGAACGACGCCGCGCCGAAGTCGATGCCGGCGGTCACCGCCACCTGGCCCAGCACGTTGAACCAGCCGGTGAACCACGCCCAGGCCGCCGCCGAACGGGGCGGTGCCAGGCGGTGGGCCCAGAAGTACAGGCCCGCCGACGTCGGGTACGCCGAACAGATCTCGGCCATCGACAGCCCCACGAACAGGGTCATCAGACCGACCGCCACCCAGCCCCAGGTGATCACCGCGGGGCCGCCGGTGACCATGCCGAACAGGTACAGGGTCAGGCAGCCGGACAGGACCGAGATGATCGTGAAGGACACGGCGTAGTTCGAGAACGCCGACATACGGCGGGCGAGGACCTGGGTGTAGCCGAGCTGGGCAAGCCGTTCCTCGTCCGACGGCCCGTCCGTGCCACTCGTCACTATCGCGTCTTCTGTCATGCCCCCAGCGATTCCCTCCCACGTGCCGTGACATGCGTCACATGGGTGTCATCGTGAATTCCGCCCGGATCAAGCCGGGTTCACGAAGTCGAGGCGGGTTTCCGGCCGCACGCGGGTGCCCGCGCTGCCGTGGACGGTGGACGCCCACACCGTGGTGTTCGCCGGCCTGATGCCGGCCGCGGGCTCGATCACGGACCGCTTCGGACCGCGCCGGATCCGCGGCGCGGCCCTGATCCCTTAGGCGTCGTCGTCTCGGCGCTGTGCGCGGCGGCGGACCTCGCCACGGTCTTCGACCACGCCTGGCGGCGCGCGGAGCCGACGGTCACCGGCCGCCGTGTGACCATCGGCCGCGCCGAAACGGCCGCGGGCCCCGGAGAATCTCCGGGGCCCGCGGCCGTTTCGGCGGTGGAGACCGGCGGTCAGCCGGTCATCCGATGTCAGCCGTTGCGCTTCCAGCGCGGCTTGTCGTCGCGGCGGCCGAAGGAACCGGTGCCGCGGTGGTCGTCACGACGGCCGTAGGGGCGGTCGTGACCGGCCGAACGGAAACCCGGACGGTCGTCACGGCGGTCACGGTTGAACGGGCGGTCGCTGCCCCGGTGACCACCACGGTCGTCACGGCGGAAGCCGCCCCGCTCGTCACGGCGGTCGGAGGGACGGCGGTCGTCGCGGCGCTCGAAGCCACGGTCGCCCCGGTCGTCACGACGCTCGAAACCACGGCCACCACGGTCACCGCGGTCGTCACGACGCTCGAAACCACGGTCGCGGTCACGGTCGAACGGACGGCGGTCGTCACGACGCTCGAAACCACGGCCACCACGGTCACCGCGGTCGTCACGACGCTCAAATCCACGGCCACCACGGTCACCGCGGTCGTCACGACGCTC